>NZ_CP104146.1 GCF_025200715.1 Rhizobium sullae | reverse complement strand
TTTGCCCTACGACGGTTTTTTGCCGATCGTCTCTGATTTTCCGTCGCACCACAGTTACCCGATTCCCATCTTCCGTCAAACTTTACTTGGTTAACCAATGGTTAAGACGGATTCGCCTTCTCTCCGGCCGGCCGCCAATTCCTCATTGTATCTCAGTTAGTTAGGCTATGTCCTGTTGCCCGCAACAGCGTGCAACAACTGCAAATTTGCACGTCTTATCAACAATTCGTCTCCCGCATCCGTTCGAAGTTCCAGGACTATGCCGTTGATTCGGTAGAATCGCCGAGGTGCAAATTTGCACGTTGCCACATGTGGGTCGTGTTGCTCTTCCTAACGCCGGTTCGTTTTCACGGAGGGGAGCATGCACATCACTATTGTTTCGCCAGACCTCTACGAGCAGCATTCCGGCCTGCTCACCAAGATGCATCGCCTTCGAGCCGAGGTCTTTGGATCGCGCATGGGCTGGGATGTAACGGTCGCTGCCGGCAAGGAGCGAGATCGCTACGACGCCCTTGGGCCCACCTATGTCTTGGCTATCGACGCCGAACGGGTCGCCGGCTGCGCGCGTCTTCTTGCCGCCTCCGGGCCGACGATGCTCGAGGACACGTTTCCGCAGTTGTTGGCCGGCGGCTCGCTAGCCGCTCATGCGGGAATGGTCGAGAGCTCACGCTTTTGCGTCGACACCTCGCTCGAAGCGGGAAGGGGAGGCGGCCAGTTGCACATGGCGACACTCACCACGTTTGCAGGCATCATCGAGTGGTCGATGGCAAACGGCTATGACGGGATCGTCACCGCAACAGATCTTCGGTTCGAACGCATCCTGACGCGCGCCGGATGGCCGATGACGCGCCTCGGCGAGCCTGCCCCGATTGGCAACACGATCGCTGTCGCCGGCAGTCTTCTCGCCGATCACGCAAGCTTCGAGCGCGTCCGCCCACCAAGCTACCGATCGGAAATCACACTCGCGAGCGACGCGCGTGACAGGAGTGCCGCATGACCCAGCTCCGCTCTCACTCCCGCCTGGTGCGCAAGCTGCAGGACGCGCTCGGCGACCAGCTTTGCGTGGCGCTGGACGATGCGACCGTTGTCGAGATCATGCTGAACCCGGACGGACGGCTATTCATCGAACGGCTCGGCCGCGGCATCGCCCCGGCCGGAGAGATGTCGCCGGCTGCGGCCGAGGTCGTGATCGGCAGCGTCGCCCACGCGCTCCAGTCCGAGGCAGATCACGAGCAACCGATCATTTCCGGCGAATTGCCGATCGGCGGCCATCGTTTCGAAGGACTGCTTCCGCCGGTGGTTTCGGCGCCAAGCTTTACGATCCGACGCCGGGCATCCCGTCTCATTCCGCTCGACGACTATGTGAAGAACCAGGTGATGACCGAAGCGCAGGCCTCGGTGCTCAGGAGCGCCATAGCATCACGCCTGAACATAGTTATCTCCGGCGGAACAGGGTCGGGCAAGACGACGCTGGCCAATGCGGTGATCGCCGAGATCATCAAGACCGTGCCGGAGGATCGCATGGTGATCCTCGAGGACACCGCGGAGATCCAGTGCGCGGCCGAGAACGCGGTGTGCCTCCACACGAGCGACGGCATCGACATGGCGCGACTGCTCAAGAGCACGATGCGCTTGCGCCCGGACAGGATCATCGTCGGGGAAGTCCGCGATGGCGCGGCTCTCACGCTGCTCAAGGCCTGGAACACCGGTCATCCGGGCGGCGTCACCACTGTGCATTCCAATACGGCAATGTCCGCCCTGCGCCGCCTCGAGCAGCTCACCGCGGAGGTCAGCCACCAGCCGATGCGCGAGGTGATCGGTGAAGCCGTCGATCTCGTCGTCTCAATCGAGCGAGCGGGGAGAAGCCGGCGTGTTCGCGATGTGATCCATGTCGCAGGTTTTAGCGGCGCGACGTATCAAACCCAACACTGTGCCCAGATAGATGAGGTCAGCCATGCAGCGTAAGCGTCACACTATATTGAGAGCTGGAGCTGTTGCTCTTCTATTGTCGGTGATGCTGGCGTCGCCGGCACTCGCATCATCCGGTGGCGGTGGCCTGCCCTGGGAGGCGCCGCTCCAACAGATACAGCAATCGATCACTGGCCCTGTCGCCGGCTTCATCGCGCTGGCGGCGGTGGCAATCGCCGGCGGCATGCTGATCTTCGGCGGCGAGCTCAACGACTTTGCCAGACGGCTTTGCTACATCGCGCTGGTTGGCGGCGTTCTGCTCGGCGCCACCCAGATCGTCGGCCTGTTCGGCGCAACCGGTGCCACGATCGGCAGCCTCGAGCCAAAGATGCACGAGAGCCTGAGCTGGCAGATGGCGTCCGCCGAGCGGGAAGGGGAGAGGGCGCATGGCTGAGTCCGGCTCCAATCTTATCCGCTCACGAATCCATCGTGCATTGTCGCGGCCCAATCTGCTGATGGGCGCGGATCGCGAACTGGTGCTCCTGAGCGGGCTCGCGGCCGTGATCCTGATCTTCGTCGTGCTTACCTGGTATGCGGCAATCTTCGGGATGATGTTCTGGCTGGTTGCCGTCGCGGCCCTTCGCATGATGGCCAAGGCCGATCCGCTGATGCGCCGGGTCTATCTCAGGCACGTCTCTTACAAATCGTTCTACAGGGCCACTCCGTCGCCCTGGCGGCGTTACTGAGGCCGCGACATGGTAGCCTTGAAGCAATTCCGGCATTCCGGTCCGACGTTTGCCGACCTCGTTCCCTATGCGGGCCTGGTCGACAACGGCATCATGCTCCTGAAGGACGGCAGCCTGATGGCCGGCTGGTATTTCGCCGGTCCGGACAGCGAGAGCTCGACCGACACTGAACGAAACGAGATCAGCCGTCAGATCAATACGATCCTGGCGCGCCTCGGCTCCGGCTGGATGATCCAGGTCGAGGCGGCGCGCGTTCCGACCACCGATTATCCTGATGAGGCAGATTGCCATTTTCCGGATGCGGTGACGCGTGCGATCGATGCGGAGCGGCGGGCGCATTTCGGGCGGGAGCGGGGGCATTTCGAGAGCCGGCATGCGCTGATCCTGACGTGGCGGCCACCGGAGCCGCGGCGATCCGGATTGACACGCTACGTCTATTCGGATGCCGCCAGCCGTTCCGCCTCCTATGCCGATGGCGTTCTCGACGCCTTCCGCACCTCGATCCGCGAGATCGGGCAGTATCTCGCCAATATCGTTTCCATCCGCCGGATGATGACGCAGGAGACCGGGGACCGCGGCGGATTCCGGGTCGCACGCTACGACGACCTCTTCCAGTTCATTCGCTTCTGCATCACCGGCGAAAATCACCCGGTACGCCTGCCGGATATCCCGATGTATCTCGACTGGCTGGTGACAGCAGAGCTTCAGCACGGTCTGACGCCGACGATCGAGAACCGCTTTCTCGGCGTCGTGGCGATCGATGGCCTGCCGGCTGAGAGTTGGCCGGGCATTCTCAATGCACTTGATCTCATGCCGCTGACCTATCGCTGGTCCTCGCGCTTCGTCTTCCTCGATGAACAGGAGGCGCGGACGCGGTTGGAACGCACCCGCAAGAAATGGCAACAGAAAGTACGACCCTTCTTCGACCAACTGTTCCAGACGCAGAGCCGCTCGCTCGACCAGGACGCCATGACGATGGTGGCCGAGACGGAAGATGCGATCGCGCAAGCGGCCTCGCAGCTCGTTGCCTATGGTTATTACACACCCGTCATCGTCCTCTTCGACGACGAGCAGCCGCGCCTGCAGGAAAAGTGTGAAGCCATTCGCCGGCTGATCCAGGCGGAAGGGTTTGGCGCGCGGATCGAGACACTCAACGCAACGGACGCCTTCCTCGGCAGCCTGCCGGGTGTTTCCTATGCCAATATCCGCGAGCCGTTGATCAATACCCGCAACCTTGCCGATCTCGTGCCGCTCAATACGGTCTGGTCGGGAAGTCCGGTCGCTCCCTGCCCGTTCTACTCGCCCGGCTCGCCGCCGCTGATGCAGGTCGCGAGCGGCTCGACGCCTTTCCGGCTGAACCTGCATGTCGACGATGTCGGCCATACCCTGATCTTTGGCCCGACCGGATCGGGCAAGTCAACACTGCTGGCGCTGATCGCCGCGCAGTTCCGCCGCTATGACGGCGCCCAGGTCTTCGCCTTCGACAAGGGACGGTCGATGCTGCCCCTAACACTTGCTACCGGCAGCGACCACTACGAGATCGGAGGTGAAACCAGTGGGGGAGGGGAGGCGGCCTCTCCCCCACTGGCCTTTTGTCCGCTCGGCGAGCTGTCTGGGGATGGTGACCGCGCCTGGGCGGCCGAATGGCTGGAGACGCTGGTGGCGCTGCAGGGCGTCACCGTGACGCCGGATCATCGCAACGCCATCTCGCGGCAGATCGCCTTGATGGCGCAGTCGCGCGGCCGGTCGCTATCGGATTTCGTGAGCGGCGTGCAGATGCGCGAGATCAAGGATGCGCTGCATCACTATACCGTCGATGGGCCAATGGGCCAGCTTCTCGATGCCGAAGAAGACGGCCTGACGCTCGGCGCCTTCCAGTGCTTCGAGGTCGAGGAGTTGATGAACATGGGCGAGCGCAATCTCGTGCCCGTGCTCACCTATCTGTTCCGGCGGGTCGAGAAGCGGCTGACCGGCGCGCCGAGCCTGATCATTCTCGACGAGGCCTGGCTGATGCTCGGTCATCCGCTATTCCGCGACAAGATCCGCGAATGGCTGAAAGTGCTGCGCAAAGCCAATTGCGCGGTGGTGCTCGCCACCCAGTCAATCTCGGACGCCGAGCGCAGCGGCACTATCGATGTGCTCAAGGAAAGCTGTCCGACCAAGATCTGCCTGCCGAATGGTGCCGCGCGCGAACCCGGCACGCGGGAGTTTTACGAACGGATCGGTTTCAACGAGCGGCAGATCGAGATCGTCGCCACTGCCCTTCCGAAGCGCGAATACTACGTCGCCTCGCCCGACGGACGCCGGCTGTTCGACATGGCGCTTGGGCCCGTCGCGCTCTCCTTTGTCGGCGCATCCGGAAAGGAAGATCTCAAGCGCATCCGGGCGCTGCACTTCGAACACGGGAACGAATGGCCGAAACACTGGCTCAAACAGAGAGGGATTGCTCATGCGCCAACCGACCTTCAAATCGACTGATCATCGCTACACCGCCGCCATGCTCGCCATTGTGGCAGCGTTGGCTCTGCCAGCTGCTAGTATCGCCGGGGGCGTCACTGGCGAAGCGACGGAGTTCACCCAGCTCGCCAACAATGCCGAGCTCGTCGCGCTGGTCGGCAAATCGGCCGAGCAGGTGAACAACCAGATCACCCAGATCAACCAGTTGGCGCAGCAGATCCAGAACCAGCTGAGTATCTACGAGAACATGCTGCAGAACACGGCGCAGTTGCCGGAGCATGTCTGGGGTCAGGTCGAAAACGATCTCAACCGGCTGCAGAGCATCGTCGGGCAGGGGCAGGGGATCGCGTTTTCGATGGGCAATATCGACGACCAGCTCCAGCAGCGGTTTCAGAGCTACGCCGAGATGAAGAGCAGCCTGCCCAGCCAGGCAAGCTTTTCGACCACCTACCAGTCCTGGTCGGACACCAACCGTGACACGATCGCCGGGACGCTGAAAGCCGCAAACCTCACCGCCGAGCAGTTTTCCAGCGAGGAATCCACCATGTCGTCGTTGCGCTCGATGTCCGAAAGCGCCGACGGGCAGATGAAGGCATTGCAGGTGGGCCATGAGATCGCCACCCAGGAGGTGGCGCAGATGCAGAAGCTCAGAGGCCTCGTCTCCCAGCAGATGACCATGATGGGCACATGGTATCAGTCAGAACAGGCCCAGAAGGATCTCGCCCAGGCGCGGCGTGAAAAGTTCTTCAACGCGCCTGAGCACGATATCCGCAGCGGCCAGACGATGGAGCCGCGCTGGTGAGCCCGCGTCTGATCATCGGCCTTGCATTGGCAGGGATCGTCGCGCTTTCCGCTGGTGCCAGCTGGATGCTCGCGCAGCCGCGACCAGAGGCGCAATCCGGCGTAGGTGCTACCGCCGCAGAGCCCGCCAACGACGCCAGGCGCCGGGCGCATCGCGAAAAGTTCTTCAGTGGCGACCCCGAACGGGATGTGCGCGGTGGACAGGAGATGAAACCGAGATGGTGATCACCCGCCCCTCACGCAAACTGGAGCTGACGTTCATCACGTTCGGCATGCTGCTGTTGGCGGCTGTTCCAGCGCTCGCCCAGCAGGGTCAGGTCTTGACGACGCTTGAGAACTCCGTCGTCACCGCGGCCAAGGGGTGGGAAACCACCATCATGAATGCCGCGCGATCCCTGTTCTGGATCCTGGCGGGGATAGAGGTCGGTATCGCCGCCGTGTGGCTGGCGATCAATGCCGCCTCGCTTGACGCCTGGTTCGCAGAGCTTGTCCGGCGGATCATGTTCATTGGGCTCTTCGCCTTCATTCTCGACCACGGCCCAACGGTCGCCCGCGCCGTCGTCGACAGCCTCTACCAGATCGGTGCCGGCAGCGGCTCGGCGTCGCCGGCAAACATCTTCGATGCGGGTATCCGGGTGGCGTCAAAAATGTCCGAGCAAGCGAAGTTCGGGCTTTGGGAGGATAATGCGCTGGCGATCGCCGCGGTCTTCGCCATGGTGATGGTGGTCGTTTCCTTCAGCCTTGTCGCCGCGATCTTCGTGGCCGTCATGGTAGAGATGTATATCGGCCTGCTCGCGGGCATGATCATGCTTGGTCTCGGCGGCTCCTCCTATACCAAGGACTTCGCGGTTCGGTATCTCGTCTACGCCTTCTCCGTCGGCATGAAGCTGATGGCGCTGGTGATGATTGCCAAGATCGGTTCCGACATCCTGCTTTCGCTTGCCGAGACGCCATCCACCGACACCGACCAGTTCATCTCGACGCTCGCGGTCGCCGGCATCTCCGTCGTCATTTTTGTCATTGCCATGTATGTGCCGCCGATCATCCAGGGCGTGGTGCAAGGCGCTTCGGTTTCGGGTGGCATGGAGGCGATCCGGCATGGCGGGCACGCGGCGAGCTTTGCGGCGGGCGGCGCCTTTCTCGGAGCAACTGCCGCAAGAGCAGGCGCCGAGACCGCACAAACTGCAAGGGCAGGGGGATCGTCGATCGCAAGTGCGGCGTTGCGCGGCATGGCGTCGACCATTGGCAACGCGGGATGGGCTGCCGGATCGGCGGCCAAGGAAAAGGCGATCGGTTCTCCCGGCGCGTATGCCGGCTCGCTGCTCGGCCTGGCCAATGCCAAGCTGGACGGCGGCCGCAGCAGTCGTAGCGCGCCGAAGCCACCTCCCGAACGCAACGATCAAGCATAATCAGAGAGGACGGGAGAAATGGCAGCGAACCGCGCGCCCGACAACCCCTATCTTGCCGCACGAAACGAATGGAACGAGCGCTACGGCTCGTATGTGAAGGCGGCCTCGGCGTGGCGCATCGTCGGCATCACCGGCATGGTCATGGCCGTGGTCGGCTTTTCCTATGCGCTTTATCAGAGCACGCAGGTCAAGCTCGTGCCCTATATCGTCGAGGTCGACAAGCTCGGCACGGCCGCAACGGCCGGGTTCCCGCAACAGATCGAATATGCCGACGCGAGAGTGGTGCGCGCCACCCTTGGCGGCTTCGTCTCAAACTTCCGCTCGGTGACGCCGGATGCCGTGGTCCAGAAGCAATATATCGACCGCACCTATGCGCTGCTCAGAACGACGGATCCGGCGACCGAGAAGGTCAATGCGTGGTTTCGGTCGAGCTCGCCGTTTGAGAAGGCGAAGACGGCCACTGTCTCCATCGAGGTCAATAACATCGTCGCACTGTCGAACCAGTCCTATCAGATCGACTGGACCGAGTTCGAGCGCGATCGCAAAGGCAAGGAGACCGCTGTGCGCCGGTTTCGCGGCATTGCCACGGTGACGCTCACACCGCCTCAGGACGAGGGTATCATCCGCTTGAACCCAATCGGGCTTTATCTCCGCGACTTCGACTGGACTGCACAGCTTTGAAAGGCATGGCCACGCACATGAACATGAGAACAAACACGCGACGCGCCGGGCTGATCCTTGCCCTGGCAAGCGGGCTGATCACCGGAACAGGTCTGACGTCGGGCGCGCTTGCAGGCGGTGTGTCGGCCAACGAAGAGAAGGGCATCGACATCTCCGGCAAGTGGCGGGCGAGCCGCGGCCTGGTGACCCGGGGCGACGACGGCAAGGTCATCTTTTTCTTTGGCGAGGTGCAGCCTTCGGTCGTCTGCTCTCCCTTGCAGGTCTGCGATATCGAACTCCAGCCCGGCGAGGTGGTGCGCGACGTGCTGGTGGGCGACACCGTGCGCTGGAAGGTCGAGCCCGCGACCTCGGGCGCTGCCGGAGGCCAGGCAATCCACCTGATCGTCAAGCCGTCCGAGTCAGGTCTTGTCACCTCCATGGTGGTGACGACCTCGCGGCGGACCTATCATATCCAGCTGAAATCCCATCCGACGCAATATATGGCCCGGGTCGGTTTCGAGTATCCGGAAGACGTGTCGGACAAGCTCGCCGACATCAATGCCCGGCTGGAGGCCAGCACGATCCCCGGCGCCGACGTGCCGGCCGAAAAGCTCAGCTTTTCCTACTCCGTCTCCGGCCGCGCCGGTTGGCGACCGACGCGGGTCTATAGCGACGGGCAGAAGACCTACATCCAGTTCCCTCGGCGGATTTCCGGGCGGGACGCGCCGGTGTTGTTCGTCGTTTCCGGTGGCCAGAATCGGATCGTCAACTATCGGATGAAGAACGACATGATGATCGTCGATTATAATGTCGAAAAAGCCGTCCTCGTTTCGGGCGTTGGCTGGAAACAGGAGAAGGTGACGATCCGGCGGGGAGGGCGGTGATGCGAGCTCTTCTCCTTCGCCCAATCCGCCAGCTCGCCGCCGCCGGCCTCATCGTTCTCGTTCTTTCCGGATGCCAGACCGGTGGCACCGATGACGTCGTCGCCAGCGAGGCGCCGCCGGATGTTTCCGGTCCGGCGGCAAGCGCCATCGCCGGCGATATGGTCAGCCGCCTCGCCGAGCAGATCGGGCCTGGCAAGGTGACGATCGCGCTCAAGCCGGACGCGTCGCCCTTCGGTCAGGCGCTGGAGGCGGCGCTCAAGGGCTGGGGCTATGCCGTCGTCACAGACCAGAAGACGGACAGCAGCAAGAGCGTCATCCCGCTCGCCTATGTGCTCGTCCCCTTCGAGGGCCAGGTCCTGGCGCGGCTGTCGACCGGCAAGGTAGAACTCGGGCGTGCTTATACGGTATCCGCCAGTGGTGCGACGCCAGCGAGCGCGCTGTCGCTGCTCAAGCGCGGGTAGGGGAGAGAAGAACATGGTACAATCTCTCAAGCTCGGTGGCAGCACCGCCGAGGACGCGCAGTCAGGCATGCGCCGGATCAACCGCCTGCCGATCATCGTCGTGATCGCGCTGGTGATCCTTTTCCTCGGGGTGATCTTTTACGGCCTTACTTCCCGCGGGCTGTTTTTCAAGGATGCGGGGCTGGAAACGAGTTCCGGAACGCCCGCCTCAACCTTTGCCGATCAACTCAAGCGCGGTGTCTCCGACGGCATCATCGGCGACACCGAACAGCAGGTCACTTTCCAGCCGACACCGGTCGAGAAAAAGGAAGACAAAGCGACAAATCCCTTCACGGAGCAGCCGGTCCGGGAAGAACCGCAAAGGAACCAGCAACTCGAGCCGGAGGCGATTTGGCGGGCCCGCCTGAAGCGGGAGCAGCAGGAGCAATATCTGCGTGAGCGGCAACGTCAACGCATGGCACGCCTGCAGGCGAATGACGCGGCCTATGACGCACCACTCGCCATCGACCGAAGCAAGCTGGAGGCAAGAGCTGACAAGACAAGCGACCAAACCTCGGCCGACAAGTCGACGGCATCATCCGCGACCACCACCCTGCCGGATCTTTATGCCGCTGCCCTGAAAAACGGGCTCGTGGGGCAGGACCTCGACCAGAACGGCCAGAAGTCAAAGGAGGATTTCTTCAACACCGATCTCAAGGAGCTTGGATATCTGTCCAACCGTGTTGTGCCGCAGCAATCGCTCTTTGAGCTGAAGCGTGGCTCGGTGATCCCCGCAACCTTGATCACAGGAATCAATTCGGACCTTCCAGGCCGCATCACCGCCCAGGTCAGCCAGAACGTCTATGACAGCGCCACCGGTTACCGGCTGCTGATCCCGCAGGGGGCAAAATTATTCGGGCGCTACGACAGCAAGGTTTCCTTCGGGCAAAGCCGCGTTCTCGTCGTCTGGATAGATCTTATCTTCCCTAATGGATCGACACTTCAGATCGGCGGCATGGCGGGCACCGATGCGCAAGGCTACGGCGGTTTCCATGACAAGGTGAATAACCACTACTGGCGGACGTTCGGTTCCGCAGCGTTGATCGCCTTGATCGGAACCGGCATCGACGCGTCGATGCCGGAAAGCTCCACGCTCGCCACCCAGGAGACCGCGTCGGATGCGGCACGGCGAAACTTTGCAGAAAGCTTTGGCCGCGTTGCCGAGCAGACGATCAGCCGAAATCTGAATGTCCAGCCGACGCTGGAAATTCGACCCGGCTACAAGTTCAATGTCCTGGTTGATCAGGACATTATATTCCCAGAGACATACCGAAACTAGGGTCGACGTGCTGTTAGCACCGGGGACTCCCAGCCGCGGGAAAAGCGCACCGCCGAGTTAGACACACGGCGCCGGGACCCCGGTTTCGTTCAAAGCCCGCCGATGCAGAGATACTTCATCTCGAGATAGTCCTCGAGCCCGTGCCGGGATCCTTCACGTCCGATGCCGGACTGCTTGATGCCGCCGAAGGGTGCTGCCTCCGATGACATGCGGCCTGTGTTGATGCCGACCATACCGTACTCTAGAGCTTCGGCAACGCGCCATACGCGCCTGAGATTGGAGGCATAGAAGTAGGCGGCGAGGCCATAGATGGTGTCGTTGGCTTCGCGCACGACGTCATCGGAATCGTCGAAGCGGATGATCGGCGCCAGAGGTCCGAAGGTTTCCTCCTGAGCCAGCCGCATAGAGCTGACGACTTCGGTAATCACGGTCGGCTCGAAGAATGTGCCCGAGGTACCGATACGATGACCACCGCATTGAACCTTTGCACCTTTCTTGACGGCGTCATCGACATGCGCCTCGATCTTTGCCAAGGCCTGGGTATCGATCAGAGGGCCGATGGCGACGTCCGGATCAAAGCCGTCGCCGACCCTGAGCGTGCGGACGCGCTCGGTGAACTTTTCGGCAAATGCGTCATAGACGCTCGCCTGGACGTACAGCCGATTGGCGGACACGCAGGTCTCTGGCCGGCATTGCGGAACTTGGCCTGTATCGCGCCATCGACGGCAGCGTCGATATCCGCGTCGTCGAAGACGATAAAGGGCGCATTGCCGCCGAGCTCGAAGCTGATCCGCTTGATTTGGTCCGAGCACTGCCGCATCAGCAACCGGCCGACCTCGGTCGACCCGGTGAAGCTGATTTTCCGCACCTTCGGATTGGAACAGAGTTCGCGGCCGATCGCGTCGCCTTCTGAGGCATAGACCAGATTGAGAACACCTTCCGGGAAACCGGCCAGTCCTGCCAGAGCAAACATGGCGCCGGCGACCAGAGGCGTTTGCTCGGCCGGCTTGAGAATGACGGTGCAGCCGGCGGCCAGGGCCGGCGAGATTTTGCGCGCAACCATTGAGGCGGGGAAGTTCCAGGGCGTGATCGCGCCGACGACACCGATCGGCTGCTTGATCACCAGCATGCGCCGGTCATTCGAGGGGGCCGAGATCGTCTCGCCATAAATCCGGTTAGCCTCTTCGGCATACCATTGAAGATAGGCTGCCGCGTGCAGGATTTCGGATTTGGCTTCGGCCAGCGGCTTTCCCATCTCGGCCGTCAGGATGGCCGCAAGGTCGTCGCTGTTTTCGAGGATCAGCCGGTGCCAGTTCCACAGAATGTCCGACCGCTCGCGAGCGGTGAGCCCCGCCCAGTCTTCTTGTGCGGCATGCGCTTTGTCTATGGCCGCGGAAACATCCTCAGCGCTCATGTCCGGGATCTCGGCTAGCAGTTCGCCTGTTGACGGGTTGAAGACGGGGAAACGGTTCCGCGACTTGGCCGCAAGCGCATCGGGGCCCGCAGCAAGGCCGGCGAACCGCTCCGCGTTTTTCAGATGCCTCGTCAGTGCCGGTGTCAGCGTCATCCTCTTTCCTCCTCGAATGGTCAACTTTCACTGATCGTGTCTTGCGACACCTGTATGCGGAAACGCAAAACCGGAGCAATGGGTGATCATTGCTCCGGCTCGCTCCTTTGCTCGCGGGGCTGCCTATGTGCCGTTAGCTCAAGGCGATGACGGCCTCGATCTCGACCTTTGCGCCTTTCGGCAGGGCCTTGACTTCATAGCAGGCGCGCGCGGGGTACCCGCCGACGTCGTAATGACCGACACCGCTTATGACAGCGATCGCCTGCGCAATGCCATCGCTGATAAAGGCGCTGTGGCGGTGATCCCCAACAATCCTTCCCGCGCGCAAAAATACCCGCTGGACAAGCATCTCTACGCCCAGCGCCACCTGATCGAATGCTGCTTCTCGAGACTCAAGCAGTTCCGCAGGGTCGCTACGCGCTTCGAAAAAGCTGCCGAAAACTACCTCGCAGTCGTCACTATCGCAGCAATCGTCCTATGGATCAGATAACTGTCCACACTTGCTAGAGCGGCAGAGTGACGCCAATATTCATTTCGGATGCTCGTTGAAAAATGAGCGAGGCGATAGCCGTATCGATTATACCGGGCCCACTGAAGATTAAAGCAACGCGATCACTATCGGCACGGCGAACAAGCTCGCCGCGAGCTACCGCGATCAAGTCTCCAGAGAGATGCTGTGCGTCAAAGTTAATCGCCTCCATTCCACCAGGACCGCTTAAAGCCATATCGTCGGTGATCACGGTATCAAGTGAAAGTAGTGATTCAGCATTCCAGCTGTAGCCCCTGTCGACCATCGAAATAAATGTGCCAGATGCAACAGCGTCCCCGCGCAGCTGAAGGTTTGTTTCGGAGGCGTGCGGAACGCTTGTAATTATGATGGAAGCTTGCTCCAACACCGCTTGCGGGGACTCACAAATCTCAGTTGTTAGCTCCATCGCCTCGGCCTTGCGGCAGAACTCCCCGGCGGTTGCAACTTTTCTGCTATAGGCGAAAATCTTCTTGATGCAGAAGACATCTTTCAAGATGTTGAGGTGAGCCAAGGCCTGTGCACCACAAGCGATAAACCCTAGCGACGAAGATGTAGGCAGCGCGAGATGCTTCGCTGCGAATGCCGAAATGGCAGCCGTGCGAATTTCAGAGATCCACGTTCCGTCGAGGACAGCCACTGGCACTCCCTGCTCGGCTTCGTTCAGCATTATCATCGGGTGAAAGTCTGGGAACTTGATGTCGCTGTTTCCTGGGAAGTACCCGAACCACTTAATTCCACAAATAGATGGATTTCGAATGAGGCCGCTCTTGGCAACAAACCGTGACGTCTCCGATACCGGCATAATATAAGACGGGAATTGTATTGCTTTACCTTCAGCCACCTCGGCAAGACATCTGCCAACCTCGGAAACAAGTTCGTCCGCGGCGATCGGAACTGAAGCGACGTCGTTCCGGGACAAATAGAGAAGGGAAGTTGTTTTTTGTTTCATCAGTGTTGTGCCACTCAAGCTTGGAGGCGTCACGCATCATTAAGCTGCTGGTTCGCCTTTGACCATGTGTCCAGAAACAGTCTTGTACCGGTGCTTGGCTGAGGCAGGCCATAATGCCTGACCCGTGCACCAAGTTTGGAACGCTGCGCCGACTGCATCCTTGGCTGCAATGACCCGCTTCTCAGTTCAGCACTCTAGAATTCAAAGGTCTCCATGACACGGTAACTGGCGTCCCTTCTGCAAAGTGCGCTTGACCTCGGTTTTGAAGCTTTGTAATCATGGGCTGATCACCCCGCGTACAAGGTACCGCGTTGCTGCCCGAAAGGGACATTCTCCACTATGCCGTCAAGGCTGTTGGATCATTCGTGAATTTTGAGCCCGGGCCGATCACTACATTTCGCACGAAGAGCCAGCCCTGGCTTACCAGAGTTCGTTGAGCCCTTGATCAAGCCGTCCTGGAACCGTCACTTCGCCGGCACCATTTTCGACGTGCTCGACCCAACTTGGGCTCATTTGGCCACTAAAATGAGGCAAGAAGCCGGCTGATCCGCTTGCCATCTCCGCCGCGAGAAATTTCGCTGAGTTAATTGAGTGAGAAGCAGCAGTTCCGGAAATCTTCAAGCGGCAAGTCTGCCTTCGATGTACCCGTGGCAGCAGAACGCCACAGGCCCGGTCATCACAACCATGTCGTTCTCGATAAGCTCGATTTTTAGCTCTCCTGCCGGAAGGTACACTTTGACTTTCATCGAATTTACGAAGCCCCGCTTCAGGGCAGCATAGGCAGCGACGCACGCGCCTGTACCACACGCTTTCGTCAGAATTCCGGGACGTTCCCAAACGGCTAGACGTATACTGTCGGCGTCAATTGCCTCAGCCACCCCGACGTTCACCCCTTCGGGAAAAAGCGGGTCGTTCTGTATAGCGGGAGCGAACAGGGGAATGTCGTCGTGTACCAGCCGGTCGACGAAGAAAACAGCATGAGGATTTCCGATGTGAAGCGCCACGCCATCAGAAAGGGGGCCGCTCTTCAGAGGGAGATGAAGCGTGTCAACTTCGCGGCTCATAGGGACCTTCTGCCAATCGAGGCTGATTGGCCCCAGCGTGACGCTGATTTGTCTTGAGCCGGCCCTGTGGCACTTCAACATTCCGGATGCCGTTTCAATAACCACTTCTTCAGTGCGCGTTTCCTCCAGAAGCAAGTAGGCCATACAACGTGTCGCGTTGCCGCACGCTCCTACTTCGTTTCCGTCAATGTTGAAAATCCGCATGGCTGCATAAGCACCTGCCGCCCGGCCCTCGCTGGAAGGTCGTTCGATAGTTAGGAGTTGTTCGCCTCCTGCTCCAACGTTCGTGCTGCAGATGCGAATAATATCCTCAACGGCGAAAGGCTTAGCGACCTCTCGTCGATCTAAGATGACGAAATAGTTCTCGAGGCCGTGCATCTTAACAAATGGCCAATGACCATCAGCCGGCACGGTCTGGGACAGAAATTCGATGTGATTCATTTTTGCCACCGGTTTCAAAGTGCGGTTGTCGCGTTAGTCTCGGAGCGGCATTTCTGCCAAGGCGTTGCGCTCTCTAGTTCGAGCAAGTCTTGTATCGTCTGACGACGGCGGATCACTCGGAACCGATCTGCCTCGACCAAAACCTCGGCGATCAAATCGCGGGAGTTATAGGTAGAAGCCATCGACGCGCCGTACGCGCCTGCGCACCCGAACGCGATGCGAACACCTGATTGGAGAGGCGGCAGAGCGTCATACGTTCCAAATACGTCAGATGACTCGCAAACTGGGCCGACGATTTGATAAGGGTGCGCACTGCGATGCCCAGGGTCCTGCAATGGTAGGACGGGATGGACGGCGTTATAGAGCGCCGGACGCATGAGATCGTTCATAGCCGCATCGACGATCACCAGAACGGTACCGCCGGCTTCTTTAAGATTGAGGACTTCGGTAACAAGAAGACCGGCCGGCCCGACGAGCCAACGACCGGGCTCGACTGTCAATTCGCAATGCAGACCGCCCACCGTCTCCTTGACGATGGCCGCGTACTCGCCAACATCGGGACCTACGCCGAAATTGTAGTTGATCCCCAACCCGCCACCGAGGTCCAGGCTGCGCACCGGCAGATCCCGTGACCTAAGCTGATCAACCAAAGATGCAAGACGGCGATAAGCAGCGCGATAAGGAGACAGGTTCAGGAGCTGCGAGCCAATGTGGACTGCCAAGCCTGCGACATCAAGCTCGGTGCATGCTGCAGCCTTAGCATAAAGCTCCTCAATGAGCTCTATATTGATGCCGAACTTATCGCCTTTCTTCCCCGTGCTGATTTTCGCATGAGTATGAGCGTCAACATCCGGATTCACTCTAAAAACTACTGGCGCCCGGCAGCCCAGATCACGTGCGACTTCTCGAATTGAATCCAGTTCCGCCGGGGATTCGACGTTAAGCTGATGGATACCAACTTCAAGCGCACGGCGTATCTCGCGCCGCGTCTTTCCCACGCCAGAAAATACAATCTTACTTGGCGCTACTCCAGCCGCGAGGGCCCGCTCCAGTTCTCCGCCAGAAACGATATCCATCCCGCACCCCAAATCAGCCAGGAGCTTGAGAATGGAGATATTGCTATTTGCCTTGACAGCGAAGCATACTGAGGCATGCACCGGCTTAAGTTTGTCAGCCAGCAAAGTAAAGGCATTTCGAATTGTAGAGGCGCTGTAACAATAAAAGGGAGTCGAAACCTCGGCTGCGATGTCCTCGACGGCCAGTTTTTCGATGAACAGCTCCCCGTTCCGATAAGACAAACTATCATGGTTTAACCGGATCCGTTCTGTTAGATCTTCTCTTGTCGGCGCGTATGTCATCTCATCTCCAGGCCCTGTCCATTCATGGGTCTGACTTTTGCAGATGACAAAAACATCGCAAAATACTATGTGCCGGCCATCTAATTCAGACTCGATATGGACCGAGCTCGGCTCTATCGCTCCATCAAAGCGGGCAAGGTTGAAGCACGCGAGGTTTGAATTCGGCAGTCGAGGACGCCTAGCTCGTCCCGTTTTGATCGAGCTCTCTGAGAAGACCCGTTGCTCCTGAAGTAAAATTGCAGGTCCGAATTCTAAGAGTCCGTTCAAGAAAGCGGATATCGAGCGAGCCTTCTTGTCATTAGCTTGATCATAGCGGTCTGAATGAAGGCGAGGCTTGTGCCAGAGAAGCGCTCGAAATCCTTTGCCATTCGGCGGTTTATGCCGAGCCACGCCAACGTCCGCTCGACGATCCATCGCTTCGGGAGCACCTGAAAGCCGGCCTGATTGCGTTTGACGATTTCCATCGATCGCGGACTGGCCTCTTCGACTGTCGGGCCCTGATACCCGCCATCGCCGCAAATTTTCTCGATGAATGGAAAGCGGTTGACGAGCCTGTCGAAAACAAGTGCTGCTCCATCACGATCCTGAATACCTGCCGAATGAACCTCCGCTTTCAGAAGCATGCCCAGGGTATCAACCAGAATGTGCCGCTTGCGGCCCTTGATCTTCTTGCCTGCGTCGTATCCGATATCGAGACGGGCATCTGGGCCGGTCTTCACCGATTGGCTATCGATGATGGCAAATGACGGCTGTTCTTCGCGCCCCTCAAGCCGCCGCGTCCGGCAGTAGAGCGCGTCATGGATACGACGCCACGTCCCGTCCCGGCAGAACCGCTTGAAATAATGATAGACCGTGCTCTTCGGTGGAAAATCATGCGGCAGCAATGCCCATTGGCAGCCTGACTGCAGCAGATAGAAAATCGCGTCCATCACCGCCCGAAGCGACGTCTTGCGTCGGCGGCCCAGTCGAGGCTGCCTTGGCATAAAGGGTTCGATCAGGCCCCACTCACGGTCAGTCAGATCGCTTGCGTAGCGCATGCGGCTTCTGTCATGATGACGCCGGGTGAAGGGTGTCCAGGCCATTCGATCTCTCCGTATTTGTCGCAAAATACAAAGAATCTGATTGCCGCCCTTCACTCAACCCCACGACCGCCAGCCATTCTTGAACAGACACTAAGGAAGCGCCTTTGCCGCCGAAAGATCTACAACTTAGAAGAGGTCAGCGCAGCTCACCAACCAAGGAAAACTGTACGGGTGTCAGGTGAGGTTGAAGGAGCTTGCGATAATAGCGCCGGCGAACAACCCGATCGGCATCATACCACCTGAGCCAAGATCCATTTCATGAACTGGTCAATACTCGCTTGAGTTCCTTTCCTTTCCAGTCCCACAAGCCAATACGCGTTGTTGGTTGACATGGGGAGATCAGCAATCGCGCCGACGACTCGGACTGGCTGCTTGACAAAGAGCAAGCGTCTGTCATCGATGGGAGGCGAAATAGTTTCGCCGTAGATCCGATTTGCTTTTTCGGCATAGCATCTGATGTAAGCGGCTGCATGCGAGATCTCCAACCGCGCTTCGTTCAATAGTTTTCCTATTTTCTGCGATTAGTATGGCTGCGAGATCATCGACATTCTCGACGATTAGCCGGTGCAATTTGCCAACAAGTCGGAGCGCTCGCGTGCGGGCTTAGCAGCCCATTTTGCTCGAGCGTTATAAGCCCGGTCGATGGCTTCCAAAACATCCACTGTGTCCGCATCTATCAATTTCTGCCAGAACATCGCCGGTGGAGGGATTTAGGACCAAAAAGCGATTTCTCGAGCTTGCGCACTCCTGCCCCAACTCAGAACTGGAACTGGTAAATGGAGATGGATTTCTGAGATGTTTGGTGAGAGACCGTGTCAACATTCAGTCTGCCGTCCCTCTCGGTGTCGCTCAGAGCGTCGCCAAAACTGGACGAAGCGAGGCGCCACCAATCGAGGCAGCCGATATCACGCTGTGAGGAATACCACCATTGAGCGGCCTCTTCGTTAATCCTAGCCAGCGACAACTGAACCGCGGCAGCCCTTCCCAATCGTAGGTTCGATCAAGCGCTTTTCGCTTCCACAGCTACTGCAAGTATTGGGGATCCCTCAGGAATGGACGGATGTGTCATGTGCCAGAGAAGAAAACCTGCTGCAGGTGCAGTTATTTCCGCCAGATGCTCGCCAAAAAAATTGCGAACAGTCCCAAGCTTTTGGTTCTTCTCGATGCGTTGGCCAGGCTCTACTGCAGCGTGGTACTCACCACTCACCGGCGACTTCACCCAAAGGTAATTATCGCAGAGAATACGCGCATTGCGGAACGTCGAAATTGACGTATCAAGGATACCCAGCTTACGCGCTATATTGAGAACACCATCAACGTGAAATGCGATGGCATCCTCCTCCAGAAGCCCATTCGAGCCCGCCTCGGACATTAAGGCGACGCGATTGTGTTTCGCAAATCCGGTGGGAGGTCTGCCGGGTTTGGTCATTAGCTCGGGTGGCAAACCCATTACAAATTCGGCATCGAAGCACTCTGCCATCTGGCGACTTGTCTCGTCCAGTTGTGGGTTGCTTGTGCGCTGATAGATGGTGAATTTCGAAACGCGTTCGCGCAGATCGCCGCCATGCATATCGATATAGCAGTCCGCATCAGCACACCACTCGTTCATGATCGCGTAGCTTAGCGCTTCGGAGAACGAGCCATCGCTTTTGCCAGGGAAGGTATAGTTGATGTTTTTGTCGTCAAGCGGGCAAACGTACTCCGTATATCTGAAAAGTGCCGGTTGGTTGATTAAGGGGATAATCGACACCGTTCCTTTCATTTTGGAAGGCTCAAATAGTTTTTGCAGGCGCACCGCGGCTTCGATCCCAGCCACCTCATTGACGTGCACCCCGGCCGAAACGCAGAGCTTCGGGCCCGGCTCAATACCCCGGATTTCGCAGATCGGCCAAGTGTAGCCAGCGAGCCTTGGGTTATCAAAGGTTAGATGCCCACGACATATGCCGGGCTGACCGATTAAACAACTGTCTTTCGAAGCACTGAGCTGCATGGATCTGTCTTTGGGATCAAGCGATTGCCACTTCTAACAAGGCAAGTACGCCACTTCTGTATGAGCCTGTTGTATCGACTACAATTGCAGAAAGCTAAAGAGCGTGAAAATATCATAAAGCCTTGCCAAAATTCATCCCAGATATAAGAGACTTCCCGCACGCATCGGTCGATGGCCGTACTTGAAACCAGGCTGCTCATAAGTGCGGAGGCGCCGCAACCGCTCAGGGTTCAGGGCGTTCTCGACGACCTTCCATATCGAAAGCGAATTAGAACCTGTCGATAATGTATTTTCCTGTCATCATTCAATTTGGGAAGATGATTACCAGCTAGGGATGCCTTTCGGTTGAAGCGGCGCGCAGATTGCATGTTGGCGGCTCCTCAGGCGCCGTTTGAAATGTAAAGGACTGACGATGGAAGAACTTCCCGAGGGACTGCAATTCAGGATGGAATCGCCCGTCGGTCCACGTATGCGTATTGATGGTCGAGAGGTCAGTTATTTTAGCGGAACAAGTTACCACACCCTGCACGGCCACCCGGTCGTTATCGACGCCGCCATCAAAGCGTTACAAGCATTCGGTCTTGGCTCTGGCACACACGCTGCGATATCTGTCTACGAAGAAGCAGAAGCAGCGGTTTGTGCGCATTTCCGATGTGAGAAGGCCATCTCCGTAGCCTCCGGATATCTCTCGATGATGACGCTTTTGTCCGCGTTGCGTGATGATTATGATATAATATTTGCTGATGAGCGGTGTCATTTCAGCGTTAAAGACGCGCTCATTTGCTCTCAGAAACCGGTGGTGCTTTTTCGGCACCGAGATCCGGGGGATCTGTCTGACCAAATGGCGCGTCATTTAGGGGAGGGGCAGGTTCCGCACGTAGTGACGGACGGAGTCTTTTCATCTACCGGAGCTCTGGCGCCTCTGGATCGATACGCGCATCTTCTTAAATCCTACTCATATGGCATGCTATGTGTCGACGATTCACACGGCGTCGGTGTTCTTGGTGCCACTGGGAGGGGTACTTTGGAGCATTTCGGCGTCGAAGGCGAGAACGCCCATTCTGCTGGAACTCTAAGTAAGGCTTTTGGTGGTTTTGGAGGCATCATTCCAGCGAGCAAAGTGCTGGCGAAGAAGATTGCCGCAACCGGAGCAATCGCAGGAGCCTCCTTTGTCCCTATCCCCGCCGCAGCGGGTGCTGCAGCTGGACTGCGTCTGTTTATGAAGGATCAAACGATCTTGCAAGCTTTGCGCGGGAACGTGGAGCAAATGCGGAAAGGTTTCAGAAGTCTCGGATTGTCTGTTCCAGAGACACCCGTTCCGATTTTCACTATCCAGGCAGACGTCGATCTAAGACGCGTTAATAAAGCACTTCGAGACGCGAACATAATTGTCAAATATATGAAGGCCGGTGGATATGCCGATGCTCCGCCAGTGGAGACGTTAAGAGTTGCGGTGTTCTCAAGCCACTCGCACGGCCAAATAGATGAACTGGTTTCGGTGCTTCGCAAGCATCTGTAGCAGGCAAATAAGCTATCAAGATATTGTTCGGCACACGGGGATCTACTCCCCGTGTTGTTTGATCTAGCTCATTCCCGAATGCGCTGTCCCGGCGGGTATTTTCCTCCAGAATTCGATAGACACCGGCCCATTGCATGCCGGGCTGCTTCAAAAGCAAAGATTTACAAAAGAGCAATTTTGGTGAGGGAGCAGGAGATTGGCGGGTGGTAGCCTCACTGAAAAGCACCGAGTTTTCGCGAAATCGTTTTATTCGAAAGCCCGGCACGTCGGCATGGAAGTCTTCCACGTGAAGCAATCATGCATCCAAAGGATGACCTCTCGAAGCGACAGAGCACCAGATAGTACTACCGTGCGTAGGACGCCCGCTAGCAGTCAAACCGACAGCCCCGATGCACGACGGCCCTGCGGATAACGGCAATCGTTGGGCTTAGGCTGTCGCGCATAAGCTTCATTACGATCATCGGCCAAGCCATGCCGAGCATCATGATCCGGACCGACGGTGCGCACGCGGGAGATAGCCGGCGGAGCCGATTGAGCCGGAAGTCTCGGCGACTCCTCCTGACAGACGTCCGACTGCAGTCCCGAGAAGACCTAAAGCCTTAGAGTCCGTTCAAGAAAGCGGATATCGAGCGAGCCTTCTTGTCATTAGCTTGATCATAGCGGTCTGAATGAAGGCGAGGCTTGTGCCAGAGAAGCGCTCGAAATCCTTTGCCATTCGGCGGTTTATGCCGAGCCACGCCAACGTCCGCTCGACGATCCATCGCTTCGGGAGCACCTGAAAGCCGGCCTGATTGCGTTTGACGATTTCCATCGATCGCGGACTGGCCTCTTCGACTGTCGGGCCCTGATACCCGCCATCGCCGCAAATTTTCTCGATGAATGGAAAGCGGTTGACGAGCCTGTCGAAAACAAGTGCTGCTCCATCACGATCCTGAATACCTGCCGAATGAACCTCCGCTTTCAGAAGCATGCCCAGGGTATCAACCAGAATGTGCCGCTTGCGGCCCTTGATCTTCTTGCCTGCGTCGTATCCGATATCGAGACGGGCATCTGGGCCGGTCTTCACCGATTGGCTATCGATGATGGCAAATGACGGCTGTTCTTCGCGCCCCTCAAGCCGCCGCGTCCGGCAGTAGAGCGCGTCATGGATACGACGCCACGTCCCGTCCCGGCAGAACCGCTTGAAATAATGATAGACCGTGCTCTTCGGTGGAAAATCATGCGGCAGCAATGCCCATTGGCAGCCTGACTGCAGCAGATAGAAAATCGCGTCCATCACCGCCCGAAGCGACGTCTTGCGTCGGCGGCCCAGTCGAGGCTGCCTTGGCATAAAGGGTTCGATCAGGCCCCACTCACGGTCAGTCAGATCGCTTGCGTAGCGCATGCGGCTTCTGTCATGATGACGCCGGGTGAAGGGTGTCCAGGCCATTCGATCTCTCCGTATTTGTCGCAAAATACAAAGAATCTGATTGCCGCCCTTCACTCAACCCCACGACCGCCAGCCATTCTTGAACAGACACTTAGGTTTTGGAACGGCATCGGCCGCTCACAGTGCGTTAGCATCAAGCGCGCCATATCATTTTTGAAAGATCTGGTATGAAAAATTGCGTTTACAGATGGGACGGATGAAGGGACTGTCAAGTGCCTGGATGAAGAATGCGTGAAGAACAAGCGGTGGAAAAACCGGCTGCACACATCTCGACCTCGGAGCCAATTCACCTTGGGTGAATAGCAGAACGTCAAAAACGAAAGGAATAGGGGAATGCTAAAGATCGCGAATATTTCTCACCGAACAGCGGCGCTAGCTGCCGCTCTTGTTGTGGCCTCGATGTCGAGTGCTAGCGCGGAGACGCTTTTCGAAAAGGCCAAAGCATCTCGCACCGCCGTGGTAGGCATCGCCAACGAAAAACCCTACGGTTACCTCGAAACGGACGGGACGATGAAGGGAGTGATCATCGACGTCCTCCGCGCCGCGCTCAAGCCTATCGGCATCGATAAAGTCGAAGCGAATGTCAGCGAATTCTCCGCAATGATCCCCGGAATCAATGCGCGCCGTTTCGATATTATTGGGGCTGGCATGGCAATCAGGCCCCAGCGTTGTGAATCGGTCGCTTTTAGCAGCCCGATCTCCCGACTGGCCAATGTTGTGGCGGTTAAGGCCGGCAATCCGCATAATATCCACTCGCTTGAAGATATCGCTAAATCCGGCACTCTGAAGATCGGATCGCAGATCGGCTCGTCGCAGCTCGCCGACCTTCCCAAGGCTGGCATCCCTGAGGACCGGGTTGTCTCGTTTGCCCTCGATACAGAAGCAATCGCCGGCCTGAAGGCGGGCCGAGTCGATGCAATCTATTTTCCCTCTTTGCAGCTTTCCGACCTGATCAAAAATTTCGGAGACGGCGTTGTGGAGCGCGCGGAGCCTTTCCAGGTGGCCAAAGATGACAAGGGCGAGCCCCTCTATGTCTTTCAAGCTTTTGGCTTCAACAAGGAAGACAGTGATTTCGTGAACGCACTCAACGTGGAAATAAGAAAGCTCAACGAATCTGGAGAGCTTTTTAAGATTCTCGAGCCTTATGGGTTCACGAAGGAAGACGTTCCGGATTCCAATTTGACAGCAACGCAGCTTTGCTCCGTTTCTTGATCGCGCCATGGACGCTTTGTTCAATCAACTTGATCAGCTCCTGCCCCTCCTCACACGAGGGGCAGGTGTGACGATCAGTATCGCAGCGCAATCAATGGTCGTCGCAATCGCCTTGGCATTCGTGACCGGGATGGCCCGCCGGTCATCGTCACGAATAATCCGCCAGGTGGCTCTCGTCTACGTCGAGCTGTTTCGCGGCACATCTCTCCTCGTACAGCTGTTTGTTCTTTACTTCGTGTTGCCGATTTACGGGATCAGACTCCCTGCCGAGGTCGCCGCGATACTCGGCCTTGGACTTAACCAGGGCGCATACGGGTCCGAGATCGTGAGATCCGCGATCGACAATATCAGTACCGGACAGATCGAAGCAGCACGCGCGTTGTCGCTTCCACGTATTATCACATTTTGGAAGATCATCCTGCCTCAGGCCGTGATTATCATGCTTCCCAGCTTCGGGAACTTGGCAATAGAAACAGTTAAGGCGACGGCCCTTGTTTCGTTGATAACGATCCCGGAGCTCACGTTTTTCGGCAAAAGCCTGATTTATTCGACAGGCCAAACCTTCCTAGTCTGGGCGTCCGTTGTCATCGCGTATCTTGCAATCAATACCCCACTAAACTTGCTCGTACTATGGGCGGAGCGTAAGGCGGGACACTATCGGGAGGCCAGCCGTGGAGTTTAGTTTTGAGTTCGCGCGAAGCATCCTTCCAACTCTCCTGCAAGGCGCGGTGATCACCGTCATTGCCACATTTGGAGGTTTCGCCGGTGCGCTCGTCGGCGGCGGAATTCTGAGTGTATTCCTTAGATCAAACATAGCGCCACTCAGAATATTCGCTATCGGCTACATATATTGTATCCGGAATACGCCGCTGCTCGTTCAATTATATCTCGTCTTTTACGTATTGCCCGACATGGGGATCACGATTAGCGCACTGGGATGTGGCATACTCGGCCTATCTTTACACTACTCCACCTTCTTCTCTGAAGTTTATCGAGCCGGCATCGCGTCGGTGTCGCGAGGGCAGTTCGAGGCGGCCGATGCGCTAGGGCTTCACACAACAAAAAAGTGGATGCTCGTAATTGGTCCTCAGGCGATCAAGCCAATCTTGCCTGTATTGGGGAATTATCTGGTCGGAATGTTCAAGGAGACACCGCTTCTCGCTGCGATCACGGTGGTAGAGTTGTTTGGCAAAGCGCAAAACATTGCTGGTCAGACTTACCGGTATAACGAGCCGTACCTGATGGTGGCGTTGATATTCCTGATCATAAGCGTTCCATGCTCCTTTGTTATCAGGAAGCTTGAGACGAACGGGAACCGACACTGACAAGGTTTGCCAGATGCCTGGCACCCCCAAATAGACCCTCAACCAGTCGTGGCCGAGCGTCAGGGCTTGATCAACCGCATTTGGCACCGATGGAGGTGAACAATTCAATGAACCCGGTAAACCCGTCTCAGATAATCCAGAAACCTTCGCCGTTGCAAGTTTCGGAAACGGAAGTCGCAGTCGAGATCATTGGAATGCACAAGTCGTTCGGCAACTTCCATGCCCTCAAAGACATTAACCTCACTGTCATGAAGGGTGAGCGGATCGTGATATGCGGTCGATCAGGGTCTGGAAAATCGACCCTAATCCGGTGCATCAACCGGCTGGAAGAACATCAAAGGGGCAAAATTATCGTTGACGGAATTGAGCTCACCACTGACCTGAAGCGCATCGACGATGTCCGACGTGAGGTTGGGATGGTCTTTCAACACTTCAATCTTTTCCCTCATCTGACGATCCTCGAGAACTGCACGCTTGCACCCATATCGGTAAGAAAGATGCCACGGAAAGATGCTGAAAAAACTGCCATGCACTTCCTTGAACGGGTCAAGATACCCGAGCAGGCGCACAAATACCCTGGACAACTCTCCGGCGGCCAACAGCAGCGCGTAGCTATCGCGCGTTCCCTCTGTATGAATCCACGTGTCATGCTTTTCGATGAGCCAACCTCGGCGCTCGACCCGGAAGTGATCAAAGAGGTCCTCGACACTATGGTGTCCCTTGCCGAGGAGGGGATGACAATGCTCTGCGTCACTCACGAGATGGGGTTCGCTCGGCAGGTAGCCAATCGTGTTATTTTCATGGACCAGGGACAAATCATTGAGGAAAATGAGCCCGGCGCGTTCTTCAAGAATCCGCAGCACGAGCGCACCAAGTTGTTCTTGAGCCAGATTATGCACTAGCGATGATAGCCGCGGCACGCCCGATCATCTGCCTATACGAGCGAGCGCCGTACAGAGCTTGATTTTTTGGCGTGAGGCGAGGGGCTTGGCTCCGCTTCACGCTACCAGCATCTCATCGGTTTGGTCACGTGCCGGCGACTGTGCGGGAAAGGGAGACTGGACTTGCTTCGGAGAAGTGGAGAGGTATTTTCAGATCATGCGGCCAGTGTCTCGAACTGTGCGGGGCTTATACCAAGGCTCGATGACTAGAACTCATTCGTCCATTTTCTGCGTCCGATTGACATGATGCGCCAAGGCTGACGTTGAAGCTTGCGCCAGGCATCGCAGCAGTGATCGACGATGTCTTCGTAGGATGTGAAGACACGGTTTGAGAGCCAGTTTTCGCGCATGAACTGCCAGAGATTTTCGATCGGATTGAGTTCGGGCGACTTCGCCGGCAGCGGTAGAATGGTGATGTTTTCGGGCACGATGAGTTTGTTCGATAAATGCCAACCTGCCTGATCCATGACGAGGATGGCGTGGGCGTCATTGGCAACATGGCTGGAGATCTCGATCAAATGCTGGTTCATGGCATGCGTATCGCACCATGGCATGACGAGGGCGGCGGCCTTGCCGAATCTCGGGCAGATAGCACCGAAGATATAAGCGGATTTCGTCCGCTGATCATGCGGAGCGGAGGGCCGTGTCCCTCGTTTGGCCCACCGCCTGGCGATCTTATTCTTCTGGCCGATGCGGGCCTCGTCCTGGAACCAGATTTCTATTCGCTTGCCTTTGGCGGCCTCGGCGGCGATTTCTCCCACTGCGGCGGGGAAGTTTTTTTAAATTCCTCAATCGCATTCGGGTCTTGCGCATGATGCTTCGGGCGGGCGGTGAGTTTGCGATAGCCCAGGGCATTCAACTCGCGCCCCAGCGTCTGGCGGCTGACGGAGATGCGGTGCTCCTGCCAAAGCCATTGCGCCAGATCGACCAGTCGCCAGCGCACGACGCCATCGAGATAGGGAACCGGACCGTTCTCAACCGCCGCGACCAGCGCCTTGCGCTGCTGATCATTCAACAAGGGCTCACGTCCCTTCGCCTTTCTCGTTTTCAGGCCATCTGGACCATGCAGATTGAAACGTTCGACCCAGTCACGGACGATTTGCAATCCGACCCCGCCCATCGATGCGGCCTGGCTGCGGGAACCACCCTCGTAAATGATCGACAAGGCCAACAATCGGCGCGACCAATCCGCATCACGGCTCTGCCTTGCCAGTCGACGCAGATCATCAGCCGTATAGTCTCCACGAATGGTCAGTGCTGTTCCCATGGCGAAATCTCCTTCCGCCATGTTGAATCATGATTTGCCCAAAAATGGAATCGCGTGAGTCATCCTCATCAAGCTCCGGTATTAGGTAGTCAAGCGCCGAGTGCCGCCGGGTGGGATTGTAGAAGCCATCGATGTAGCGGGCAATGGCAATTTCGGCCTGATTTCGCGTCTGATAGATGGTCCTCCAGATAAGCTCTGATTTCAACGTCTTGAAGAACGTTTCGACCATGGCGTTATCATAGCAGTTTCCCTTTCCTGACATCGAGATTAGGATGCCATTGCTGCGCAGCAGGGCCTGATAGTCAACTGAACAATATTGACTGCCGCGGTCGGAGTGATGGATCAGGCCAGGCTTTGGTCGACGCATGATAATGGCTTTTCGAAGAGCATTGACTGCCAGTTGGCGATGGAGCCGATCACCGGTATCCCAGCCGACGACGCGGCGGGAGAACAGGTCGATGACAACGGCCAGATAGAGCCAGCCCTCGCGGGTCCATACGTAGGAAATATCAACACCCCATTTCTGGTTTGGCCCGGTCGCTGCAAAATCCTGATCGATGATATTGGGGGCTACCGGAAAGGCATGTT
Organism: Rhizobium sullae; assembly: GCF_025200715.1. Lineage (NCBI taxonomy): Bacteria > Pseudomonadati > Pseudomonadota > Alphaproteobacteria > Hyphomicrobiales > Rhizobiaceae > Rhizobium > Rhizobium sullae. The sequence goes on along the minus strand of NZ_CP104146.1, from coordinate 199,243 downwards.
GGCTATCCGTGGTGCGCTTGAACCTCCGCCTCTGCCGGGCATGCAGGCCATTCTCGCGCATGAGCCGGGCGGTTCGTCGTCGACCGATGGCAAAGCCGCTGTCCTGCAATTCTCGCGTCATGCGTGGGCTGCCGTAGGTCTCGTGAGAAAGCGCATAGGCAGAGCGCACATGCGCCAGCATCACCATGTCTTCGCGCTGCCGACGACTTGCGGGCCGGTCTTTCCAGGCAAAATAGCCGCTCTGGCTGACGCCCAGAACCTTGCAGAGACGGTATGCGGGGAATTCCGTTTTCGCCTGGTCGATGAAACGGAACTTCATCGACTTCCCTCCTTGGCGAAAAAAGTCGCGGCACGCTTCAGTATCTCGCGTTCCTGCCGCAGGACTTCGTTCTCCCGGCGTAACCGTTTCAGCTCGGCCGCCATGTCCTCGGTGGCAGCCGACCCTATCGGCGCGTCCATCGCCTGATCACGGCTACGGCCAATCCACCGCACCAGCGTCGATAGGCCGACGCCCAAGTCCTGGGCAATCTCGCGCTGCGTCCGGCCGCTCGCCTGCGCCAGGCGCACCGCTTCTTTCTCAAATTCCTTGGTAAAATTCTTCTGCTTCGGCATTCCGGTTTCCTTTCAACTCAAGAAAACCTCTCCACTTCTCCGAAGCAAGTCCAGACCGCTGTCCGCTGCTCGCCGGTGAGACTATTCCAATGGGTTCTCCGTCAAGTCAAGAGCACCGGAACTCATGTGCTTCGCGAGAGCAAACGGGGATTTGGCTGCGCCGGCGCCTTTCATATCAAAAACGCATGAAGGGCCGCCGACTCTCTATTTTCCAGCCTAAGTCGTTTCTGCCATGATCCGTTCAAGCGAGCATCCCTCGCGCCCGACCCAACCAACAGACCAATAAAATAACTGCAGTCGCGCGCTGGTGAAAGCGCAGACATACCGTTCGCAAAGGAGATCGGAATGAGTACAAACGCATGGTTTTTTGAAGATACGCTTTCTAAGGCGGACCCCGAAGTCGCCCTCCACATCGCTGCCGAGGAAGCGCGCCTACGTGGTCAAATCGAGCTTGTTGCGCCAAAGAACTACCTCAGCCGGGCTGCTCGTGAAGCCATGAATTCGATGGTCGTGTTTGCGACGATTGAAGGTTACCCCGGCAAGAGATACCACGCTGGCGTCGAGAACTTTGATGCAATCGAGCGGTTGGCGATTGAGCGGGCGAAGGCGATGTTCGGGGGAGGGCATGCAAATGTGCAGCCTCATTCCGGTACCCAAGCGAACCAGGCGGTTTATTTCGCGACCTTAAGCCCTGGCGACACCGTGCTGAGCATGGACCTCGCCTCTGGGGGGCACTTGAGTCACGGGCTCAAATCCAACTTGTCAGGTCGATGGTTCAACACCGTTTCTTACGGAACAACAGATGAAGGCTTCATCGATTACGATGCGATGGAGCAGCTGGCGCGTGAACATCGACCGAAGCTCATAATCGTCGGGGGTTCGTCTTATCCACGAGCAATCGACTTCCAAAGGGTATCGGCGATCGCAGCCGAGGTAGGCGCAGCGACCTTGGCGGATGTCGCACATTTCTCTGGGCTAATCGCAGGCAAGCAGTACCCGAGCCCATTTCCGCACATCGACTTCCTGACATCCACGACCAACAAAAATCTACGCGGCCCTCGCGGAGGTCTGGTCGTTTGCCGCGATGCGGCCATGGGTCGGAAGATCGATTCAGCAGTGTTCCCCGGTATCCAAGGCGGGCCGCACCCGAACGTGATGGCGGCCAAGGCTGTTTGTTTTGGCGAAGCTTTGCGGCCCGAGTTTGTTGAATACGCAAGCTCAGTGCTCAAGTGCGCACGAATCTTGGCGCGGGAATTGGGCGGGCGCGGATACAAAATCGTCACCGGTGGCACGGATACTCCGTTCACCATGGTCGACCTCCGTACGCGAGGTATCACTGGCGATACTGCCCAGAAGGCTTTGGAAGAACATGGGATTACGGCCAATCGCAACCTTGTGCCGAATGACAAGGAGTCGCCGAACGTCACGTCCGGGCTTAGAATGGGCACGTCAGCGATCGTGGCTCGTGGAATGGGTGAGACCGAAGCGTCCGCACTAGCAGGAATGATTGCGGATGTGCTGGATCAAGTCGCAGCCAATCCTGGCAAGGACCTGAAACCCGATGCCAACATCGTTGAAAAGGTCTCCTCGATGGCGGCGAAGTTTCCATTGTATCCGGTTTAATCATACGTTTAGACCTCGTTTCGTGCCCGTACTTACGAGTGCGGCACAGTCCGACAAACAATCTGCCAGGTATCGAAAGTTCAGGGCAAAGATCGCGATCCTTGTCATCTTCCCCCGACGACGCGTGCCGCAACCAGTCAAAGCGGATGTAGAAAATGAAACAGTATGTAATCACCGTCTCATGCAAATCGAGGCGCGGGATTGTAGCGGCGATCTCAAATTTCTTGGCGTCCCAGGGCTGCAACATTGTCGATAGTTCGCAGTTCGATGGTCTCGATACAGGCATGTTTTTCATGCGCGTCAGCTTCATTTCTGAAGAAGGTGCTGATCAGGCCAAGCTCATCGAAGGCTTCAAGCCGATCGTTGCCGAATTCAAAATGCAGCTCGACGTCCAGGATGCCAATAGACGCATGAAAGTGGTGTTGATGGTCTCCCGCTTTGGCCACTGCCTAAATGATTTGCTCTATCGCTGGAAGATCGGTGCGCTGCCGATCGACATCGTCGGTGTCGTGTCCAACCATTTCGACTACCAGAAGGTGGTCGTCAACCACGACATTCCGTTTCACCACATCAAGGTGACGAAGGACAACAAGCCGAAGGCCGAGGCCCAGTTGCTCGAGCTCGTCGACCAGACCGGCGCCGAACTGATCGTGCTTGCCCGCTACATGCAGGTCCTTTCGGATGCGATGTGCAAGAAGATGTCGGGCCGGATCATCAATATCCACCACTCCTTCCTGCCGAGCTTCAAGGGCGCCAACCCCTACAAGCAGGCCTATGAGCGCGGCGTGAAGCTGATCGGCGCGACGGCGCATTACGTCACCGCTGATCTCGACGAGGGCCCGATCATCGAGCAGGACATTGCCCGCATCACTCATGCGCAGTCGGCCGAGGATTATGTCTCGATCGGCCGTGATGTCGAAAGCCAGGTGCTCGCGCGCGCCGTGCATGCCCATATCCATCACCGCACCTTCATCAACGGCAACCGCGCCGTGGTGTTTCCGGCAAGTCCAGGATCCTATGCCTCTGAGCGCATGGGTTGAGATATGGCAAACGCGATTGTAATCGACGGAAAGAAAGCGGCGGCGAAGGTTATCGACGCCGTGCAGGCCGCAGCATCGGTGCTTGAGGCCGAGACCGGTGTGAAGACCGGTCTGGCCGTGGTGATCGTCGGTGATGATCCGGCGAGCCACACCTATGTCAGCGCCAAGGGCCGGATGGCCAAGGATTGCGGCTTCAATTCCGGCCGAGACGACACAGGACCAACTCGCAAAGCTGGTGGCCTCGCTGAACGAGGATGCGTCCATTCATGGCATCCTGATGCAACTGCCGCTGCCGAAGCATTTGGATGCCGATGCGATCATCCAGTCGATCAAGCCGGAGAAGGATGTCGATGGCCTGCATGTGGTCAACGCCGGCAAGCTGGCAACGGGCGATCTCGCGACCGGGCTGATTTCCTGCACGCCAGCCGGCGCGATGCTTTTGGTTCGCTCCATCCACGGCAAGGACTTGTCGGGGCTCAATGCTGTCGTCATCGGCCGCTCCAACCTGTTCGGCAAGCCGATGGCGCAATTGCTGCTGAATGCCAATGCGACTGTCACGACGGCGCATTCGCGGACGAAGGATCTCGCCTCCGTGGCACGCGCGGTGCCGATATCCTGGTGGCGGCCGTCGGCCGTCCGGAGATGGTGAAAGCGGACTGGATCAAATCAGGAGCAACAGTCATCGACGTCGGTATTAATAGGATCGATGCGCCGGAGCGGGGCGCGGGCAAGAGCCGGCTAGTGGGCGATGTCGCCTATGATGAGGCATCCGAAGTCGCCGCAGCGATCACGCCTGTTCCCGGTGGTGTTGGCCCGATGACGATCGCCATGTTGCTGGAGAATACCATCATAGCGGCTTACCGCGCAAACGGCCTGACGCCGGAGCTCCTTTAGGATCGAGAAACGTCGCCAAGGCGAGATAGGGACCCATTATGCCACTGAGCAATATCCCATCCAACCTCATTCTCCCAGCTGTGCTCTTAATTGCTGCTTCACGGTTGCCGTCACTTCGTGAAGCACTTTGACGAATAGATCGGCGTGGGTAGATCGAAGCCCTTCCGCTGGCCTCCAGAGAGTAACCTGGTACGGTACGCGGACACTCAGCCTCTTCAGGACGACACCTTTCTTGCAGTAGTGAGCAGCCGTAAAAGGGTTAACGATCGAAACGCCTACTCCAGCCGCGACCATCGAGCAGACGCCAGTTGCGGTTGTTGTTTCTACCGAATAACGGCGCGAAATTCCTTCAGCATCGAAAATGTCATCGAGCTTGCGGCGATAAGGATCTTCTTGCGAGAAGTACACGAACTCCACGCCTTCAAAATCGCTCGGTCGAATGATATTTTTTTCCACCAAACGATGCCCTGCTGGAAGCACGCATAACAATTCGCCGACGTCAATTTTCTCAGTCGTCGTTACGTCGTGCTCATAGCTTCCCTCGGTCAATCCGACGTCAAACATTTGAGTGGTGAGGTCGTGTCGAAGTGGGACTTCTTCGAGCGAGTGAACGGAAAGAAGGACCCCGCGGACGACTATCGAGAAACCGCCTCGCCACGACGGGCATAAGTGCTTCTGCGTAAGCAGGGATACAGGCAATCCTAAGATAGGCACCGTCATGACCCCTAATCGCGATCGCCACGCGGCTGATTTCCTCCATTCCGACAAAAAGAGCGAGCAACCACCGAATGAAGCAGCTGTGCCTGGTTCGTGGGCGTCAGTCGTTTGCCAAACCGATTGAAAAGATCAAATCCGATCTGTCTTTCAAGGTCCCGCAACTCGCGGCTCACTGTAGGCTGGGATGTCCTCAGGGAGGTCGCGGCTGCCGTCACACTCTTATAGACCATGATAGCGTTGAAGATCTCCATCTGGCGCTGGCTAATCCGCACGTTGCTCCCCTTGCATATCGAAATGAAATCAATGCCGCACCCTTAGTGTACCTTTCGGCATGATCTCTGTCGACGGGCTAGAGACTTTTAGCAACAAATATCACAGTGATCCGAAGGAGCGCACCGGCACAGACATGCAGAACCTTGCCTCGCAAGGCTTGGGCCTGATCTATTCGTCGACGCGTTTCCCGCATCGGGAAAGCTTGCAGACGGCCAGCTTGAACCCGTCCTGCTCGACTATTCACCGGGCAGCGACGGGCTCTTTCTATACTTTACCAAGACAACGCAAAGCCAGCCGAAGCTGCGTGCGTTCATTGACATGTGTTTCCAACTAAGGCGCTCATTGGCCGCTTAAGCCCGCGTTACCGGGCGATGTTGGGCGCTTCGTTTATGAGCGCCGGATCCCAGTGCTCGACCGCCCTGCCGTCCTTGATGCGCCAGGTGTCGAACCAGGCAGTGGTATATTCCTTGCCATCCGCGGTTTTTCCCTTGCGTGGATAGATGACGGTGACGAGATCGGCCTCGGCCATTACTTCGACGACCGGCCAGCTCATCTTCTCGGGGACTGGGCTCGGTTCGGCCTTCACCACTTCAGTGAAGAAGTAGACCACCGCTTGGAGGCCGTCGCGGACATTAGGATTGTGCTGGACGTAGTCATCAGCGATGAACTCGTGCGCCCGGTCCCACTGATTGGCCTCCAGGAGCACCTTGATGATGTTGTACGCCACCTGCTTGTTGGCATGGAGCTTCGGGTCGGGGCTAGTGAACAGGACCTCGGCGTCGGGCACTGCGACGACCGCCGTTTGTGCAAAGGCCGGGATCGACATCGCCGCGCAAATGAGCACAGCGGTGAGTGTCTTCTTCATTCCAACTTCCTTTCGGTTCGTGGCTCGTGTGCCCCGGCGCGGCGACGTTATACGCCACCGCCCAGAACCTTTTCGATCATCTCGACCGGCTGCGCGCCGGACAGGAGGTATTGTCGACGGCGATTATGGTGGGCGGGAAGTGACGCCTATGCCGCGCCATCTGGCCTCCACATTGCGCGTTTTGCGGGCGTAGGGGTCGCCAGCCCTCTCATTGGTCCCGGACTACGTCTAGGCTTTCCTCAGGTCTTCGGGACTGACCGGCAGCGTTCGTACACGCTTCCCTGTTGCCGCGAAGATCGCATTGGTGACGGCTGGAAACACCGCCGAAGTCGCCGCTTCGCCTATTCCACCTGGCGGCTCTGCGCTTTGAACGATGTGAGTTTCGACATGTGGCGCCTCACCGATACGAAGCGGCAGGTAGTCGTGGAAATTGCTTTGCTCGACGCGGCCGTCGTGGAGGGTAATCGCGCCATATAGAGCCGCCGTCAGGCCGTATAACGCGCCACCTTCCATCTGGGCCGCAATCGTATCGGGGTTCACTGTCAGTCCGCAGTCCACAGCGGTCACGATACGTGTGACCCTAACAGCGCCGTCAGCCTCGACAGTGGCGTCGGCAACTATTGCGAGATAAGAGCCGAACGCGAACTGCACGGCGACACCGCGGCCCTGCCGGGCAGAAAGAGGCTTGCCCCACTCGGCCTTCTCCGCAGCCAGTTCCAAGACCCTCAACGCACGAGGGTTTTCCGTCAGCAGCCGTTTGCGGTATTCGACCGGATCGGCCTTCGCCGCAGCGGCGAGTTCATCGATGAAGCTTTCGACCATAAAGACGTTGTGGGAGGGGCCCACGCCGCGCCACCAACTCGTAAGAACGCCTTGCGGCTCGACCTGGTTGAACTCGACCTGGATTGCTGGAAACTTGTATGGTGGATGGGCCGCCCCCTCCACGCCATCGGGATCCACGCCGTTCTGCATCGCGGCTGGCGCGATCCGGGCAAAAATCGACGACCCGGAGACACGATGCATCCAGGCGACAGGGTTCCCCTGTTCGTCAATCGCGCCTGACATTCGATCGTAGTAGTACGGGCGGTAGTAGCCATGCTGAATATCTTCCTCACGGCTCCAGATGACCTTGACCGGGCTGTCGACGTGCATCGCAACCTTCACGGCGTGGACGATGCCGTCGACTTCGAGACGGCGGCCAAAACCGCCGCCGACAATGTGATTGTTGATGATTATCTTCTCCGGCTCTAGGCCGGTGACCGCCGCGGCAGCCGCTTTGGCTGCAGAGAGGTTCTGGGTTCCGACCAAAGCTCGCAGGCATCCTCGCGCACGTGCACCGTGCAGTTCATCGGCTCCATTGCCGCGTGGGAAAGAAAAGGCAATTGGTAAACGGCATCGATCCGCTGCGCCGCGCTTGCCAGCGCCGTTGTCACATCCCCTTCACTGCGTGCTATGGCGCCGGGCTTTAAGGATTCCTGCTCCAGATGCCGTACGATGTCGGCGCTGGACACCTGCGCGTTGGGACCGTCATTCCATTCGATCGAAGCTGTTTCAAGCCCCTTCTTGGCCGCTCCCGTGTGATCCGCCACGACTGCCACGGCCTCGTCCGTCATCACCACCTGGCGCACCCCACTGATTGCGAGCGCAGCCTGCACGTTTACCGATTTCGGCTTGCCGCCAAGAACCGGAGATATGGCGATCACGGCAATCCTGGGCCATCGGGAAATGCGTCGATGCCATAGTTGAGCGACCCGTCGACCTTTCCCGGCGTATCCAGCCGCTTTGCCGACCTTCCCAGGAGTTTGAAATCCTCCGGAGACTTTAGCGTTACGGTTTCCGGGGCGGGAGCAGGAAGCGTCGCAGCAATGCCGACCAGCTCCCCATAGACCAGCCTCCTCGTCCCGCTCTCGTCGAGAACGAAGCCATCCTCGGCGCGACAGGTAGCGGGATCCACATTCCACTCCCTTGCTGCGGCCTGGATGAGCAGGGTGCGGGCCGTCGCACCAGCCGTCCGCAAGGGTGTCCAGAACGCACGTATCGACGTGGAGCCACCCGTCATCTGGCGCCCGAACATCGGATGGCCGTACAGGGCCTCGTTAACGGGCGCATGTTCGAGCTTCACATCATCGAGTGCGACTTCCAGCTCTTCGGCGAGCAGCATAGCCTGGGCGGTGTAGATTCCCTGGCCCATTTCCACTTGCGGCATGACGAGCGTGACGAGGCCTTTGCGGTCGATGCGAATGAAAGCATTGGGAGTGAAGTCCGCGGCGACTGCAGGAAAGCCTGCGCCAAGGGCGAGATTGACGACGAGACCACCGCCAACCACAACGCTTGCCTTCAGGAAATGACGCCGGTTCAATCGCGGGCTGAAAGCACTGTTCGACATGATCTTCTCTCCCGTTATGCGCTTGCCCGCTTGATGGCGGCGCGAATGCGCTGATACGTCCCGCAGCGACAGACGTTGCCTGACATCGCATTGTCGATGTCGTCGTCGGTCGGTTTCGGCGTTTCGTTTAGCAATGCGGCGGCAGACATCAGCTGCCCTGACTGACAGTAACCGCATTGAGGGACCTCAAGCTCGATCCACGCATCCTGAAGCGCCTTCCCATGCGCGACGGTATCTAAAGCTTCGATCGTCGTGATCTGCCTTTCTTCGACGCTTTCTAAGCTCGACTTTGTACAAAATCGGTTGTGATTTCGGGCGCTGCTGAGCAGCTCGGGTGAATCAATTCGCCGCAGGTTTCGGCCTTGCACCTTTCGTTTGGTCGGATTCGAACGGATGGATGAGCGAACAACAACATGATCGTAGCAGTGAGCCGGGAGACGCGGTCCCCCACATCCTTCGCCAATGGCTGTCGCCATTTCGTTTCTGGTTTACCGCGCCGAGTTGGGAGCATCTGCTGGTCCTGGTGATGGGTGCGCTTCTTTCGCCTGGCAAGCGAACTGTGACGGCCTGCTTGCGGATTACCGGTCGTGCGAAGGCAAGCAATTTTGCCGCCTATCATCAACTCCTAAACCGCGCCCGCTGGAACCCCCGCCTGTTGGCGGCCCGCCTGCTATCCATCATCGTTGCCAGGTTCGTGCCCGTTGGCCCCGTCGTGATCGGGATGGACGATACAATCGAACGGCGTTGGGGCCAACGCATCGCCGCTCGTGGCATTTATCGTGACCCGGTGCGCTCAAGCCACGGGCACTTCGTCAAGGCAAGCGGCCTGCGCTGGTTGAGCTTCATGGTCCTTTCCCCTGTCCCATGGGCCAAATGCATCAAAGCCCTGCCGGTGTTGACGATCCTGTGCCCCTCTGAGCGTCATGATCAGAAGAAGGGCCGAAAGCACAAGCTGCTGACGGATTGGGCAAGGCAAGGCGTCTTGCAGCTTTGCCGCTGGCTGCCGGACCGCGAAATCATCTTTGTCGGCGATAGCAGCTTTGCCGTTCATACACTGGCTGCGGCTCTGCCCGGCACGGCCACTCTCATCACGCGGTTGCGTCTGGATGCCAGTCTCTTTGCTCCACCGGATCAGAGGCACGAACATACTCTGGGGCGACCGGCGCAAAAAGGCAGGCCATTGCCGAAACTGAAAACGCTCCTCAAAGACACGAAGACCGAGTGGCAACGCATCGTCGCATCCTCTTGGTACGGCAAGCAAACCGACAAACCCTTGATGTCACCTCAGGAACCGGCCTCTGGTATCGGCGTGGAACGCCCCCGAGACCAATTCGCTGGGTTCTCGTTCGAGACCCGTCAGGCCGTCGTGAACCCCAGGCGTTCATGAGCACCAACGTCAACCTTGAGCCCGCTCAGATCATTGCCTACTTCGTTCGGCGCTGGCAGATCGAGGTCACCTTCGCCGAAACCCGTGCGCATCTTGGCGTGGAAACCCAACGGCAGTGGAACGACAAAGCCATCATGCGCACGACACCTGGCTCGGGAAATTTGAACAGCCGGTATAAGTGGAATTTCTGCCTGAATTTGGCTTAGATGCCGGAAACAGGAGATAGCATGACGAGACGACCGCGCCGGAACCACAGCCCGGCTTTCAAGGCGAAGGTGGCGCTCGCAGCCATCCGGGGCGAACAGACGCTGGTGGAATTATCCCAGCAGTTCGACGTGCACACCAATCAGATCAAGCAATGGAAAGACCAGCTCCTTGAGGGGGCGACCGACGTTTTCGGTGATGAGGCCAAGGCGGAACCGGCGGCCCCCACTGTCGATATCAAAATACTCCATGCCAAGATTGGAGAATTGACGCTGGAGAATGATTTTTTATCCGGTGCGCTCGGCAAAGCGGGATTGCTGAGCGGAAAGAAATGATCAACCGCGGGCACAAACTGTCGGTCGTCCGCCAAGCGAAGCTTCTCGGGTTCAGTCGTGGCACTGTCTATTATTCGCCGCGTCCTGTGTCAGACGGCGATCTGGCCCTGATGCGGCGGATCGACGAACTGCATCTCGACTTTCCATTTGCCGGAAGCCGGATGTTGCAGGGGCTTTTGAAGGCGGAAGGACTTCAGACAGGACGGCTTCACGTCGCGACGCTGATGAAGAAGATGGGCATTGAGGCGATTTACCGTCGTCCCAACACGTCTAAGCCGGCACCTGGTCACAAGGTCTATCCGTATCTTCTGCGCAAGCTGGCGGTCACCAGACCCAATCAGGTCTGGGCTATGGACATCAGCTACAGTGCGCCTCGCCCCAATCGGGGAGGCATATGACTGGAATGCAAAGAGAAAGGAGGATGTGAAGAATTGCCTGTCCCCTGCTGTGAGGGGGCATGAGCCCAAGCGGCGGTGACCTGCTGTCAACTGGCAGGGTGACGTAGCCCGCAGGTAAAGGGGATTGAGGCGAAGTCGTTACGCCAAGATGGTTCCCGAGGCTGAAGTATTGGAAGGTTGAGGAACACGAACCGGTTCACTCGCATCTGAGGGCTGGAATGTCGCCTTCGCCTACACGGCTTAACAGGCGAAATGCTGATGATGACGCCTGAGATGTAAGCCAGCGTCATCCCAACACGGACGCAAATGTAGGCTGTCCGTGGCAGCCATGGGGAGAACGCAGCCAGACCATGGCATCGGCATCGACTTGCGGAAAGCAAGGGAAAAGACTGCGACCGGCAGCCTCACCAATACGCAGACGTCCAGCATATGAACGAGGGAAGGCATGATGGAATGACAACGGAGTTCTGCGTCGCAAGGGAGTTGACCCTGATGTCCATCATGTTGGCGGAGTTCTCGTAGTAGTCCGCAGCAGGGAAAGCCTGCCACATGGCGAAGGGGAACAGTTCAAACTGCTTGAAGTGCAAACTATCTGACCAAGCGAGGTGAAGACCTTTGATAATCAGCGAAATGCAGCACAAGCTCGCAACATGGGCCGAACACGATCCGAACCGAAGGTTCGATCGGCTTCTTCGGCTGATTGCCGACCGGGAATGGCTTGCTGAGGCTGCTCGGATCGTTTTGGCGTCAAGCGGCGCACGAACACCGGGCATCGACGGAATGGACAAGCAACGACTTCAGGTCAAACTGGATCAACATCTGGACGACCTGAGGACAAGCCTGCTGGAGGAGAGTTATCGTCCTCAGCCGGTCAAGCGCATCTATATCCCGAAATCCAACGGCAAGCTACGACCATTGGGTATTCCGACCCTGACGGATCGCATCGTCCAACGCGCCATGCTGATGGCCATGGAGCCAATCTGGGAGAGCGATTTCCATCGTTTATCCTATGGCTTCCGGCCGGAACGGAGCGTGCATCACGCCGTCCGCACCGTGAGGATACAGCTACAGGATGGAACCGACACGACGAGGGGCCGCTGGATCATCGAAGGTGATTTAGCAAGCTACTTCGATACGGTCCATCACCGGCTGCTTCTCAAATCTGTGCGGCGACGGGTGCAGGACGGGCGTTTCGTCGATCTTCTCTGGCGGCTCCTGAAGGCAGGCCACATTGATCGTGGCCTGTTCATGGCCTCCAGGGAGGGTGTTCCGCAAGGTGGCGTTCTGTCACCGCTCCTGTCCAACATCATGCTCCATGAGTTTGATGCCTGGCTGGAGGCGAAATATCTGAGCAACAAGGCCCGCAAGGACCGATGGGCATGGAACTTCGGCATCAAGCAGGGCCGCCCCATTACGGTTCGAGAGAACCGGCAATGGAAACCGGCCGTCGCCTATTGCCGATACGCTGACGACTTCGTCGTGATCGTAAAAGGAACCAAGGCACAGGCAGAGGAAATCCGTGAGGAATGCCGGGCGTTTCTGGAAGGGGAGTTGAAGTTGACGATGAACATGGACAAGACCCATGTCACTCACGTCAATGACGGCTTCGTCTTTCTGGGGCACCGGATCATTCGCAAGCGAGGGGCACACGGACGGATGTCCGTCGTCACGACGATACCCAAGGAAAAGGCCAAGGGGTTTGCTCGCAGACTTACCGAAACCCTTTCCGGCAATCATAGTGTCAGCACGGTCGATATGATCGCCAGCCTGAACCGCCAGTTGGTGGGATGGGCGGCATTCTACAAGTTCACCGACTTCACGGCGTACGTATTCCGGCGCATCGACCATGTCGTGTTCTGGAAAATGGCGCATTGGCTGGGGCACAAATACCGATCTCGCATCAAACCTCTGATGCGGAAATGGTACCGGGTCCCAGAACCGGGCAAGGCGAAAACCTGGCTCGTGTTTGGTCGGAATGAACGCGGCGAACCCGTCGGAAAAGCGCTGCAACGGCTTGTCTCAAGCCCAAAGGCGCAATTCCGTTGGCGTAATCCGGAGGAGAACCCGTACATCTTCCGGGTCGCAAACCGCAGCACCGTCACCTCGCACTATCAAGATATTGCTATGGCCATGGGCCAAGCTTGAATAGAGAGCCGTATGCGCTGAAAGGTGCACGTACGGTTCGGGGAGGAGAAGCGCATCTGCGCTTCTTACTCCACTCCCAATGGCGCGGGGCTTCGTCTATCTCTGCGCTGTCGTCGATTGGTTCAGTCGTGGCGGCTGTCGATCACGATGGAGACGGCTTTCTGTATCGAGGCCGTCGAGGAAGCGCTTGCTCGGTATGGAAAGCCGGGCATCTTCAACACGGACCAGGGATCGCAGTTCACCTCCATCGACTTCACGGCGGTACTGAAGAAGGCGGAGATCGACATCTCGATGGACGGCAGGGGTGCGTGGCGCGACAACGTCTTCGTCGAGCGGCTCTGGCGGTCGATCAAATATGAGGAGGTTTATCTCCACGCCTACAAAAGCGTGCCGGAGGCCCGTGCCGGGATTGGCCGTTATATAAGCTTTTACAACCAACGACGCACACATTCATCGCTTGACCGGCAAACGCCGGATCAGGCTTACTTCAATGCGCTGATGCCAATCCTGGCAGCAGCATAATCGAGGCGGAAATCCACTTAGAGTCCGTTCAAGAAAGCGGATATCGAGCGAGCCTTCTTGTCATTAGCTTGATCATAGCGGTCTGAATGAAGGCGAGGCTTGTGCCAGAGAAGCGCTCGAAATCCTTTGCCATTCGGCGGTTTATGCCGAGCCACGCCAACGTCCGCTCGACGATCCATCGCTTCGGGAGCACCTGAAAGCCGGCCTGATTGCGTTTGACGATTTCCATCGATCGCGGACTGGCCTCTTCGACTGTCGGGCCCTGATACCCGCCATCGCCGCAAATTTTCTCGATGAATGGAAAGCGGTTGACGAGCCTGTCGAAAACAAGTGCTGCTCCATCACGATCCTGAATACCTGCCGAATGAACCTCCGCTTTCAGAAGCATGCCCAGGGTATCAACCAGAATGTGCCGCTTGCGGCCCTTGATCTTCTTGCCTGCGTCGTATCCGATATCGAGACGGGCATCTGGGCCGGTCTTCACCGATTGGCTATCGATGATGGCAAATGACGGCTGTTCTTCGCGCCCCTCAAGCCGCCGCGTCCGGCAGTAGAGCGCGTCATGGATACGACGCCACGTCCCGTCCCGGCAGAACCGCTTGAAATAATGATAGACCGTGCTCTTCGGTGGAAAATCATGCGGCAGCAATGCCCATTGGCAGCCTGACTGCAGCAGATAGAAAATCGCGTCCATCACCGCCCGAAGCGACGTCTTGCGTCGGCGGCCCAGTCGAGGCTGCCTTGGCATAAAGGGTTCGATCAGGCCCCACTCACGGTCAGTCAGATCGCTTGCGTAGCGCATGCGGCTTCTGTCATGATGACGCCGGGTGAAGGGTGTCCAGGCCATTCGATCTCTCCGTATTTGTCGCAAAATACAAAGAATCTGATTGCCGCCCTTCACTCAACCCCACGACCGCCAGCCATTCTTGAACAGACACTTAGCAAAACGCCCGAAACTGTTCAGACAAACCGAACCACCTCTGATCGCTGGTGCATCGATATCACCGACGAACTAATCGAGGTCATTGAGGAGAGTTGGGCGCGGGAGGAGACGCTCGACCCATATATGATCTACGTCAATATGCGAGGCTCTACGCTGCGCCGGTCGTCGATGCCATTAACCAGATGCATTTGCCGCGCTACGGCCTCGGGAACTATGTCGCCCCCAAACCGCACAAGCCACCCACGCCGAATGAGGCGAAGCAGCTCGATGACCTTTCTCGCGCGGGCAAGCGCCTCATGGGATTCTGCCGTACCAACCTCTTCAAGCGGCTGGAAAGCAGCGGTGAGGCGTTTCAGCAATCGCTGGAGCGTCATATCCTTCGAAACTACATCTTCCTGCACGCCATCGAGAACGATCTTCCTCTGCCGCTCGGCACGCAAGATGCTGGGCTATTGGACACCGCGAACTATGACGAGGATGTCGACGATCAGAGCGCCGACGCCGAACTGTTTTCGGAAGGTGAGGACGAGAATACGCAGGATTCTGAAATGCTTGATCTGCGCGATGAGGCAGCCTTTCGCGCGCGTGCCGCAGAGACCGGCCGTAGGCGGGCTCCGTGCCAGAGGCATAGAGCGGTTTCGCAAAGCGACGCGCCCTATAATTTTGCCATATCCACCAGATTCGAAGGTGCATCGACACACCCAAATCGGTTACATAGAAAAACGAACAACAGCAATCGGCAGGAGAAATGGCAGGTCCGACTTTCGAAGAATGGATATTTCATCTCGGTTTGCAGCAGATTCACGATCCGCATTTTGACAAGCCGGTCTATCGCAAACCCAGCTTCGGCGAACTGGAGTTAAGCGCCGAATCGAAAAGAAAATCAGTATCAGCTTACGCAACGCTCGCGACCGGCGGAAATCCCGCGCTCGAAACTTGCGCCGATGCTTGGGCTTAGCGACCAGGTTTGTAACCGGTACGAAAACGCCGTGTCCCGACTGACGGTCAGCCGGTTGCTCCACATTTGCGAGGTACTGCAAATTTCGCCGGTGGAGATCCTGTATCCCGTCGTACCGCATCTTTGGGGCGAAGCAGAGAGCGAGGCCGAAGTCCGAAAATCGATCATCGACAAGCTGGAACTGTTCGACGGTCCGACCCTGACGGCTATTCTCGGCTTTCTGCAACATTTGCAGATAAAGCAATGGAGAACGGCGATGATCAGGGCGCGGCGCAAGCCGCGCCCTGATCATCGCCGTGGCGCAACGAAATAGGAGATTATGTTTGGAGAAGAAGAAACCGCACCCGACAGATGTTGAAGTCGGTAGCCGAATTCGCATACGGCGCAGAATCCTAAGAATGAGCCAGACGACGCTCGCCGATAAGCTTGGCCTGACCTTCCAGCAGGTTCAAAAGTACGAGAAAGGCACGAACCGCGTCGGTGCCAGCCGCCTTCAGGCGGTTGCCGACGCGCTGGAAGTGCCTGTCTCTTTTTTCTTTGATCCGCTAGAATCGACGCCGGAACTCATTGGAGGATCGGGGATGGAACGCGACCTCATTGACTTTCTTTTGTCGGCTGAGGGTATCGCCCTTAATCAGGCGTTTCGCAAACTTGCGTCCGCCGATGTGCGCCGTCGTCTCGTGGCTGTCGTGAAGGCCGCAGCCGCAACCGGATAGGAGGACCTATGACTGCACCACCGAAGCGCCTCATGAAGGAAGATGAGATCCCAGCCTTTGTTGAGGCTGTCATCGAAGCGGGCTGCGATATCTGCGCCGTCGGCCACGACATGTACCTGTTTGGAGACGCCGAACTTACCGAAAGTGAGTTGGAAGTGGCGTTGCCTAAACTGGCGCAGATCGAAGAGACCTACGGCGATCGCGATTTCCTGATACTTGAGATCGTCGCCTACCTGCGCTCCTTGGGCCGTTATCTGGAAATCGGATCCTCAGCGGCGCATTGGTCAGAAACACGAAAGCTAGCTAATTGAGGCTGAGGGATTATGCCCTGTAATCATCATTGCACGCTGGCCACTGACTTAAAAGGATGCCGCAAAAGGCCGTCGCCGGTGCGGCCGCGATAGGCGACGTTGACGGTGACGAGCGGCCGGACCCACCTGACGCCAGGAAAGAGTTTGCGCAGCGGTGGCCTTGCGAATGGAGGGTCTGGCTGCACGATGATTTCGAGTGCTGCAGCAAGCTCAGTGGCGAGTTTCATCGTCCAGCCAGTTCCGACTTTGCCGGCAGGCTTCAGCTCGCCCCCGATCAGCTCGGCAAGGACAAGCGCGCCGACGCCGCGTTTATTGCCGCTATTGGGGATGAAACCGGCGACAACGAATTCACTTCGTTGTTCGCATTTCGTTTTCCGCCAGGCGTCGGATTTCCCGGATCGGTAGCGGCTGTCGCGAAGTTTTGAGACGATCCCCTCGAGCCCGAGAGCGCACGCGTGCTCGAAGATGGTACAACCGTCGCCCTCCAGAAACTCGACATAGCGGATTCCGCCCGGTAAGAGGGGCAACGATCTCGGCGAGCATTCTCGTTCGCTCGACGAGCGGGAAGCGCTCGCAGATCCTTGCCGCCCAGAAAGAGCAAATCAAACGCCCATAGCGAGGCGTCAGGGCAACGCCCGGCGCTGGCGCAGGCGTGCAGAGGCGGCCAATTGGATATTCCGTCAGGGCCATCGCTGACGACCTCGCCGTCAATGTAGACAGATTTCTGGCGCAGCGCGCGCGCTGCCTGATCGACGAGCGGAAAGCGAGACGTCCAATTCAGGCCGCGTCGTGACAAAAGCCGGACGTCGCCGGCCTCGATCCGGACCGCAAGCCGATACCCATCGTGCTTGATTTCATGGATCCATCTCTCGCCAGTCGGAGCAAGCTCGACCAGCTTCGGAAGGCAGGGCTCAATGTAGGTCGGCATTGTCATATCGGCGTGATTTTAGCGGATTTTTTGAAGATGCAGGCGGCAATTCCTTGACGCAGCGAGGCGCGCCGCCCTCGCGATGAGCGAGAAAACGCGCTATATATGCCTCATGGCAAAAACAACGACACAATCGACGGCGACGGTACGCAACGCGAAGACGGGGAAATTCGTCACCGTGCGCGGCGCTGGCTCGTTGAAAGGTAGCAAGTTGAAGATCAAGAAGGGTGTCGACCTGACCAAGCCCATCGCTTCCCAGACTCTGAAGCGCAAGGGCTGACGGGTCATTGCCGGGAGTTCTGCTCGATACGCATGCGCTCTATTGGCTGGTGAGCGGGGAACAGGCGCTTTCCGAAGATGCCCTAATCGCATTGGTGAAAACCAGAAAATTAGGTTTTTCCAGCGGTATGCAAAGCCATCAGGACATCAGGGTCATTAGCCAGCAACCGGGCAATGCCGTGACCATCCAAAATATCTATTGGGCCGCCAGCCGGATAAGCCAGTTTGGGAATTGCTTGCACGGAGGCGAACTTCGCTTCCAATTTCAGCCTCGGGCACGCCCATTCAATAGCCGGCCCTAGTTCTAGCCACTGGGGCCGGCTGTGCCCAAAAAGGATGAGGTCGAGATAGAAATTCGGGCCGGGTAGGCCTCCACCCGTGCCCGATGATTCAGCGACGTATGCTTTCGTGAAAGCGAAATTCGCCTGGAGTTGAGGTACGATGTCAAAGCGGGGGCGCATCGCCGCCGCCTCATGGACGGCTTGCTGCGCATCGATCGCACCGTCCTGCAAACGGGTGATGATCGACTCGAAATGGCTTCGTGATGCATCGAGGCCGGCGCGGCGGCCTCGCATTCTGAAGCCACAAGACAGCACAAGGCGTGCACCCGGATGGCCCAGCTTTTGGTCCTCGGCCTTAATGGCTTCAAAGAGACGCCACGACCGGGTTAGGAAGTCATGGGTCACGGACCGGCTTCTCATGGATAGATCGCGGTAGGCGACCGCCCCGTCATTCATCACCAGCGTAGGAAAATGGTGCGCGCTGTGTTCCGCAACAGTCTGGTGAAATCTGCGGATTCTCGTGATCGCTTTCTTTGCGTTGAGATGAAGCGGATTGAAACCCGCATCCGCGATCATCCGGCCATAACCGAGCAGATCAATCCAGCACGCTATCGCAACCTGAAAAGGGAAAGAAGTGCTTTTGCCAACGATCGGGGATTTGCTCATACTTGCGGACCTTCGCAGAGAAATGTCCGGCCAGTTACAAGATCAACAATCTCGACGCCCGGGACACGATTAGCAAAACCGGGTTTGCACAGAGCCGTGAAGGCATCCGGGTCCGTAACAAACATGAAGCGATGGGCCGCATCAGAAGCTGCCATCTTTTCAAGTCCTTCAGCATCATCGTCCGTTGTTGAGCGCCGAAGCCGGGCTCGTACGGCTTGGTCGTCTTCAACTCGCCGACAATCGGCTTCCCGTCCTTAGTTATGGCTTCGATGTCGACGCCCGCAGCACCCTGGGCCTTTCCGGCGGCATCGAAGTCTAAGATGCCGAAGCGGTCCTGCAAATAGCGTTTTACGAGCAAGGTCGCTACGAATGCCAGATCATTATTCAGATTTCCCAATGCGGATTTGATGCCGGTCAAATAAGTGAGCCATGTCTGGGCATCTATATGATCGGGCAGCCTCGATCCACTGAGGAAATCGCGCAGCGCGCGGTCCTTTCCTCTGATGATTTCGCAGAACCGCTGTTCTGACGACGAGAATGAATCCACTTCCCTACAAACCTCCTGCTCGAATTAGGCTGCCTTGCCGTAGCCTGGTCCACGTAACCAGCTCAATATTCGGTCCCTACGTACATACCGCTGCGCCCCGGGCACGCGTATCCGTTGGTTCCTTTGTGGGCGTTAAGCGTAGCTGTCATCGACTTGCGCTTGAACCTTTTCTGACAGTAGGGGCACTGATAGACATAGTTCGGACCGAACGAGGGCTGTGCTACCCGACCCGGCGCAGCCGGGCGCGCAGGCCGGAATGATGGCGCCGCGATCGGGGGAGCCGCAGTATGAGCAGTCGGCGGGATAAAGACGGGGCCGGACGGAGTCAGTTCAACGGCGTAGCGCGGCGTGAAAGTCTGGTTGGTGCTCCGAGCTCCTTCTATCCGATCGACACGGTAGCTGCGGTGCTCGTTACGGTCGATATTCCAGGCGTGCAGAACGACATTGCCGTCCTGGGTCTGCCGGAGCGAATACGGCTCGATGCGTCGGGTGCCGCCCTGGTAATGCAGTTCGACAATAAGGCGGTTGGCAGCTGCGAAGCGGATGATTTCAAGAGCGGATTGACCCGGAAGCCCAATGGGTAGCCGGAGCGCGCGCTGGCGGATCAATATCTCCCCGGACGCGCTTGCATAGGCCGCAGGGATGACCGGCGCGGAACCTCCTTCGAGCCATGCGAAGAATTCGGGCAGGACGCTCCAGAACACATCGACCGGCGGCAGCGCGGGAAGCTGGTGCCCCAGCATGTGACCCCACGCCCCCTCAAGATCGCCGCGATGGCCGTCAAGATCGCCCGCGCGCGGCACTGCGATGCCCTTGAAGTCACATTTCTGGCGCAACACATGCATTAGCACGGTTGCGGCAGGCCGCGCTTCGGTGTTGCGGTAAAGGTTGACCACGTCATAGAGATCGCGCGGTCGTGTCCGCTCGGCCAGCGCGCGGACCTTTTCCCCGAAAGCCTCTTCGTAAGCATACGACAGAACGGTGATGCCGTCTTCGGGCGCATCCGTGTAGGGATGAAAGATGGGCACGCGCACGGGTGGCAGAACGATGTGTTCGTCGGCGGTCAGGTCGAGCTTGACCCGCGGCAGCCCGCCGGAACTCGACGACACGGGTCCGCGATAGCTGAGCTTGCCCTGGCAGCTGGGGTTGCCGCGCGGATTGGTCAGCATCTCGAAATCCTGGCGATCCGCCGGGAACTCAAGGCCGGTACGCTCATAAATCCATGCCGACACCTCCCCGAAAACCCTTTTGAGAAAGGCTTCGTCAAGATGGGCGGGATCAAGCAGCGTGAAGTCGAGGTCTTCCGAGAACCGATAGGTCTCAAAGAAACATTTCTTGAGGCAGGTTCCGCCCTTGAATACCCAGCTGTCGGCTATCTCCGGGTGCGCGAAGATGCCGGCCAGCGCCCAGCCGAGCGCGTAGTCCTTTTCCACCACGCTCGGGTTGAGGCCGACCCGCGCAGCCGTATCAAGAATTTCGCGCTTACCGATCATGCGCCGGCCCGCTGACCCAGCTGTCGGGTACGCGCAAGCGCCAGCGCGTTATCAGGCGCGGGCAAGCAAGTGCCGGGTCCAATAGCGCGTTGCCCCTGGTCAGGTGTTCCTTACTCGCCGCGGCAAGCTCACCGCCGTCTTTGTGGCGCTCGGCCAGAAAACCGAGTCGCTTGAAGACAGCGCCGTTGCCGAGCCGTACGGCATAGCTGACGAGCTTTGCCATATCCCGGTCGGGGCGGCGCATGTACTGGCCGAAACAGTCGGCCACATGCTGGATGCCGCCACTGGCAGCAGGATCGTCGAGCATATCGACGATGGTGCGGTGAATGTCCGAGACGTCGATTTTCGTCTGGCCGCGCCAGACGGCCTGGGTGCCGAATATCTGCTCTTTTCGCGTATGCCTCACTGAAAACACGGCACCCTGCCGCTCGACTACCGGGCGGTTCACACGCCGGGCGGTGTAGACGACGATGTCGCGGAAAATCTGCTCGGTCAGGTCCCAATGCTCGGCAGCGGTCCGGCCGCCGATATAGGCTGGGTCAAACAGCACGGGCACCAGAATCCACGGGTCTTCGACGACTTGGTCAGCATCCAGAAATTCCAGTTGCACGGGCACATAGGCACCGACGCCGACCCTTCTGAGCCATCCCTGTCCTGCCCAGCGGGACAGTTGTTTGGCGGCCTCGGTCCGTGAAATATGCAGGGCCTTTTCAGCATGCTCGATGCGTACGACAGCTCCCGCCGTCTTCATGACGGCGGCCAGGCGGGCTCTTCCGGGCGGCAAGGCGTGCGAATCCATAGTTTAATAATATCACGGAAATTCGCGATAAATGCGAATTTTCTGTAGCGCAGTATTTTAGCGCCCGAAAGTATAGTAAAATACTAAAAATTCTCTGAAATCGCGAACCGCAGGGAGGTGAATATCCCAAGCTCTCATTCTGGCGTTCAGCCGGGGATGCCTTGGTGGCGGTGCGGCAGCACCCCTGGCCCTCGCCGAGAGCAGGTCCGGGTCGGTGCGATTTCAGGGCGGGCCGGGTTGCGGCCTGAGCGGGGCCAATGCCCCGCGAACAGACGCGGCCCTGCCTGCCGGTAGAAAGCGTGCCGAGGAGGGAGGCGCCCACCTGACCCCTTCCCGGTGCCCGAACGACCGCCCGACTTCCCACTGTGCCAGGGATCGTTATCGGGAATGGCGGAAACAACGACTCCGTGGCGCAGCCATAGAGCCCGATCCGCGCAAAGCGGAGAGCACCCTGTGGATAAAAACTTCGAATAATCTGGCGATCCGCATGCCGAAGGTTGTTAATTGCCTCCGTTGCTACCCCAACTACTGAAACGACTCATCTATATTGCGGGCTGACCGTATAGTCAGCCATTGGGGCTCGGAAAACAATACTAGGGGTATGTATGACCACGAATCCTTGGCCGCGCGGTGCTGAATGGCGAAAGTGGCCACCCCCGCCTCCCACAATTTTCAAGGGGACTGGAACGGCTTCATTATCCAACTCGGGAATGCCGACTGCGATGTGATCGGTATCAACGACTATTTCTCTGTCGCCGGTTACCGGGAAGTGAAGCGCCGCCTCGATGATCCGGGCGCTGCTACGGAAGGCAACAAGGCCTACCGGGAATCCCTTGAAAAGCTGCGCTCTAAGATGCTGATGCCGGTGGTCGAATGCCGTATGACCAACGTGCTGATGAACAAGAAGGGCACGGGCCAGCGCATCAATTTCCATCTTATATTCGATCCCGCGATTGATCCCGAGAACATCGAGACGTTCCTAAAGAACCAGCGCGTCAAGGACAGCTCCATCGGCAGCCGCTACAGTGACAGCCAGTTCCTGCTCGACGACGTATCGGTTGATTTCAATACCATGATCCAGGCGCTGCGGAGCGACGGCGTTTTCAAGGACCGCTTCCTGATCTGGCTGCCTTATGACGAGTATGGCGGCATCGATGGCATCAACCCGTCCACCGACAAGCTCTTCAAGGAAAACCTGATCTACAACGCCGATATCCTCGGCTCGTCGAACAAAAAGCAGGCTGATTTCTTCCTGTGGAAGGAGACCAGCTATACCGAGGAGCAATACCGAGGCTGGTTCCGGTGCCGGAAGCCCTGCATCAAGGGGAGTGACTCGCACAACGTCAATGACGAACTCGGGAAGCTGAAGGATCACAATTCACAACCGACAGACAAATATTGCTGGATCAAGGCCGACCCGACCTTCAGCGGCCTGCGTCAGATCATCAATGAACCCGAAGACCGAGTTTTCATCGGCAAGTTGCCGCCCAAGCTGGAAGGGGTGCGGGCCAACGCGACCCGCTATATTGACCGGCTTCACATCACCAAAACGCCGGACGCCGACACACCGGAATCATGGTTCGACTGCGAGTTGCCGCTCAACGCCGACATGGTTGCCATTATCGGCAACAAGGGCAGCGGCAAGAGCGCGCTTGCCGATGTCCTGGCCCTTGCCGGAAACACTCATTGCGACACGGCGCACTTCTCGTTCCTGACCAAGCAGCGGTTCTGCGAAAAGAACGGCAGGCTCGCAAAACAATTCGAGGTCCGACCGGTCTGGAAAGACGGCACCGAAAGCACGGCGTCGCTGAACGCGAGGCCTGATACAAACGGCGTTGAGCTAGTGCGTTACATCCCGCAAACCTACCTTGAAAAGGTCTGCACCGAAACCGAACCGGGCCAGCAGAGCGAATTCCAGCTCGAACTGCGCAAGGTGATCTTCTCCCACATCAGCGACGCTGACCGCCTCGACAAGGAAACGCTCGACGAGCTGATCGAGTACAAGACCGAGGAACTGAAGGGGCAGATCGAGAGCGCCCGCCGCGAGGTTTCCCGCATCAACGGCGATCTGGTGCGCCTGGAGGATAAGGCGACGGCGGATCATGCCGCGCAGCTCGACGCCAAGCTCAAGCTCAAGCAGCAGGAACTGAAAGCGCATCAGGAGAACAGGCCCGCAACGGTCGAGCAGCCCGGCAATGTAAGCGCGGAACACAAGGCCGCTTATGAGGCGATCGCAGAAAAACTCGCGGCGGAGCGGACCACGCTGAACGACCTCGACGCCAAAATTGTCCAGCAGCAGGCGCTGCAGAAAACCCTGACCGAGAAGATTGCCATCGCCCGGAAACTCGAAGGCAAGATCGATAATTTCGAGGCTGAATATGCCCGGCTCGAACGCGAGACGGCCGCCGACCTGCAAAAACTGGCGCTCGATTTCAAATCCATCGTGACGCTCACCGTGGACAAAACCGTCCTTGCGAAGGCGCTGGAGGCCCTGACCGCGCAAAAGACCGTTGTTGACACGGACCTCGCCCCGGAAACCGCGACGGGCGTTACCGCTCAAAAGGGCGCGTGTCTTGATCGCATCAACGCGCTCCAGGACCAGCTCGACGCCCCCAACAAGCAATACCAGCGCTACAACGAAGACCTGCGCTTGTGGCAGGAAAAGTCACAGGCTATCGAAGGCGATGCCGAGAAGGCAGACACCCTTAAATGGTATGAAGCGCAGCTTTCCTATATCGCTACAACGCTGCCCGTCGATATCGCCGCGCTCCAGGAACAGCGCAAAGCCATCGCCGTGGATATCCACAAATGCGTGGCCGCTATCCGCGACGTTTACAAGGAACTTTTCAGTTCCGTTCAGGAGCTGATCAGCGGAAGCGTCATAATTAAAGAAGGATTCAAGCTCACCTTCGAAAGCAGCATCGTCGAGCGCACCTTCCAGACTGAATTCTTTGAGCGCTACGTGTCGCAGGGCAATGCAGGGTCGTTCTATCAAAAGGAGAAGGGCGGAGCGGTACTTGAAGAGCTGCGCGCTGACTTCGACTTTAACAGCGCGGACGAAACAGTCTCCTTTATCGAGCGCGTGACACAGTACCTGCAGCACGACATGCGCAATCCCCAAAAGCCGAAGACCGGCATCGCGTCGCAACTGCGCAAGAACGTCGCCGTGAAAGAACTCTATGACTTCCTGTGGACGTTCGGCTACCTGGAGCCGGAATACTCGCTCAAACTCGACGGCAAGGATTTGAGCCACCTGTCACCCGGCGAGCGTGGAACGCTGCTGCTGGTCTTCTATCTCCTCGTCGATAAAAGCAATAAACCGATCATCGTCGACCAGCCGGAGGAAAACCTCGACAGCCAGACGGTCTACCGCCTGCTGATCCCCGTCATCAAGGACGTTAAAAAGCGCCGCCAGATCATCATGGTGACGCACAGTCCCAACATTGCTGTCGTCTGCGACGCGGAGCAGATCATCCACGCCCATATCGACCGCTCGGCGCGCAATGCCGTGATCTACACGATGGGCGCCATCGAATCCCCGGAAATCAACCGCTACCTCGTCGATGTCCTCGAAGGCACCCGGCCTGCCTTCGATAACCGCGATTCCAAATACTTCGCGCAATAGGGCCGCCGGTCTGTGCGGCCAACGCTGGTGGTTATGTCAACTTGACGACTTCGAATAGAAAAGGTTTCCCGCCTTCCTTGTTCGTCTCCTTGGCGTAAATGCGGAATTTTGTCCCGACGGGGCAAATCTTCCGCCTTGATCGTGAGCACTCCACGTCCATTGTAGTCGGATAAGGCTGCCCCGCGACCATGTTCATCACCCTTGAGGACGAGACCGGCATCGCCAATCTCGTCGTCTGGGTGAAAGTGTTCGAGAAATACCGGCGCATCGTGCTCGGTGCCGGCATGCTCGGCGTCTACGGCCGTATCCAGCGGGAAGGCGACGTCGTGCATCTGGTCGCGCACCGGCTGACCGATTTGTCCGCTGAGCTGGTGAGCGTTGGGGATCGCGAGGCGGCGTTTCCGTTGCCGCATGGGCGTGGTGATGAATTTCATCGTGTCGCCGACACCCGATCCGCGCGGGCTTCCGAAAGGACCGCGGCCGCGCGAGTTGTGCGCGCCGCCTCAACCGCACCCGGGCGGCCGTTAATGCTGACGCCGGCGCCGCGGTCTTTGGAAAGGGCGCTGGCGCTCACGCCTGATTATGGCGCTTATCGGCGGCTCAAGGTGAGAAGCCTCTGAAAGCGCACATCCTTCTCAAGCTTTGGCGCTAACTGCGTGATGTGCCTAAGTGCATCTTCGAGACCATGCGGAATAATAGCCCCCTCCTCCCCTCCGACCGTCCTGTCTAGCACAGACAAGATTGCCGATGCCTGGGCAGCATTGTCGATCGGCTTGAATTTCTTACCCTCTTCATCGTGGTCGAGCACTCCGTAATCCCCGAGTGACCAGCAGTCGAATGGCGTAAGGTACAAGAAGAGTCTGGCCGAACCGCTGTCCCAAATGGATCAAGGCATTATGGATCGGATTCGGCTCGATTGTCTTGGCCAGGATATCGGTAGCACGCGACGCATCGTACTCTGCTTGCTCGGGTCGCCATCGATGCGGCGCTCCAACATGCCAAGAACGACGTCGTACTCAAGGCAGGTCGTAGTTCACCAAGATCGCGCCGTCTTGAAGGTTCTGGCCCTCGCTGAGCACATCGGTCGCGATCAGGACGCGCAATTCCTCGGCGATTTTGATCTTGTCACGCTTGTTGTTACTGCCCGGGCTGAAACGCCAGGCGAAGCTGGTCGGGTCTGAAGTGTCTCCTGAGACAGCCGCCATCGCGTTAACGCCCGCACCCTTCAGCCGCCGTTCGAGGTAGCGAACCGTGTCGGCAAACTGGGAGAAGACAAGGACCTTCTCTTTTGGATGCTTCTTGGTCAGCAACTCGATCAGCGCGGCAAGCTTGGTATCTTTCGCATGGTCCCAATCCTCGCAATCGTCGAGAATTTTCAGAAGTCGGGCGCTGTCGGTCGTCAGATCCTTCTTCAGCTGCGCGACGAATAAATCAGGGCGCAGCCATTTGAACCGCCGCTTGAACTGATCGGCGTAAAGGCGATAGGTCTCCGCCCATTCGGGTGACGATCGGCGCGCAGCTGCTTCGTAGCCCGAACGTCATTATGAGTGCACCATATTGGCGAACTAGGGCGTTTACAGCCGCCTACGAAATAAGCATAGCGCATCCCGGCAACGACAATGCAGAGTTGGTGATGGCAAGTCGCTAGCCCTTCTTGTCACACCACGGGAGCCGTCCTGACCACAAGGAAGGACGGCTCCTTCCTCTCCGGGTGGCGGCCGCGATCGCGGCCGACTTTGTCTGCCCTAGAGAGGGAAAGAGGGCTCTGCCCTCTCTCCTCGCAAGCAAAAAAACGGTCTCCCCGTCCTTCCTCCTCTTCGGCCTTCGGCCTGCGTTCCGTGCAGGATCGACGCGGATCCGCATGCGCGGATCACGCATCGCCCCTTCGGCTCACGCCTCGGGCGGGCGAACCCCCTCCGTTTTTTCCCTTGCCTCCCACTCTCCCGCTGCTCCGCGCGAGCTCGCGAGCAGGAGCGGGGCTCCGGCCCCTTCGGGCACGAGAAAGACCCGCTTCGCGGAAAAGAAAGGGCTAGACCATGACAAAGACTGCTTACCTGCTGGACCCGGAAACCACGCTATTCCGGCCCGTCAAGCTTCAAGACGGAATTAGCTTCAAGCCACTTTACGAGCTGATCGCGTGCCGCCTGATCGAGGTCGTGCGCTTCGATGAAAAACATTCCCTGTTCGTGGACGAAGAAGGTTTGCGCGACGGGCTGACGGCCTTCGCGCTCTTTGAGGGCTACCCGCAGCCGCTCGCCGGGAAACTCGTTCTCGTCGGTGGTGACGGAAGCGAACCTTACACCTCCCCGCTGATCAGTCTTGAGGACGCATCAGCATATTTTACGTGCTGCCGTCCCGTGGTGGACCCCGTCTTTGCGACGGCTGACGAGCTGACGCCACGCGGCTTGATCATAACGGGTGCGCTTTTGGGATTTCAGCTCCGTTTTGAACGGCGTTCCCCGACCCTTGTCGAAGGAGAGGCGTGATGATCATCGCAGCTTTCGAAAACAACATCCTCGCTATCGTTGAAGGAACCTTCGCCGCAACCTTTGCGGCGGAGGACATCGAACCGCAGTTTCATGCTCTCACTCATTTTCCTGACCGGCGCGCAAATACCGAGCTTGCCGACCTGGCAGAGCGGCTGAATCTGTTTGCCGCTTATGTGGTGGAGCTTTGGGACGAAGCCTGTGCGCCAATTCCGGAGGCGGAAATCGAAGCCTTCGCGCGGCGTCACGTCGATCTGACGCGGCGCTATTGGGCGGCGGAGGGCCGTTGCATGAACTGGTTTATTACCGGCCCTGCCCGTTTTCCCGTTGCCCGCAACGAAAAGCGCATGAAGATTTCCGACGCGCGCCACGCCGACCTGAAGGCGCACGAAGCGACGGCCCGCAAGGCCGTCAAGCGGAAGGCGTTTCCGCATGGTGCGGATGATGAGCTGATCCGTTCCGGCGATCCGTCGGCAATGCAGCGGATCGTTACCTGCATCGAAAGGCCACGCCAACGAGTGGATCGCCCATCGTCGACGAGGCGCTGGTGCGGATCGCCGCGCTCTACAAGATCGAAGACAGTATCCGGGGTTGCGATCCCGAACATCGCCGGGCAGTTCGACAGGACCTGTCCCTCCCGCTGGTGGACGAGTTCTTTACCTGGCTGGCAGCGCAAGCCAAGCGCGTCTCACGCAAGTCTGACCTCGGAAAAGCCCTGGCCTATATGCTAACGCGGCAGGACGGCTTCCGGCTGTTCCTGGACGACGGCCACCTCGATATCGACTCCAACCTGGTGGAAAACGCGATCCGCCGCCCCGCCATGAACCGCCGCAATGCGCTCTTTGCGGGGCACGATGAAGGAGGCCGCAATCGGGCCCTGGTTTGCCAGCCTGATCGGCACTTGTAAAATGAACGGCGTTGAGCCCTACGCCTATCTGTGCGACCTCTTCACCCGCCTCGCACACGCCCACCTCGCCAAAGACATCGACGCCCTAATGCCCTGGGCCTATGCCGCCCGCATCAAGGCCTCACAATGAGCTCGTCAGGTACTCTTCGGGGTAGTGTCCAGAATCTTTCGCACTTTTTTCAGGCGACGGCTCCGTGGGTTAAATACTACTCCGCGTAAAGAGGACGTATGCGGCGTCTCCGTCCCATTGATTATGCGGTTGCAACGGTCAGGTCTTTTGCTTGCTGGTGGTTCTGTGAGCTCGTCGAGGAGTCCCGGACGAGGTCATTATGAGGCACTGATCCGTTGCGCATAGGCCCAGGGCATCAGGGCGTCAATGTCTTTGGCGAGGTGGCCATTTGCGAGGCTGATGAAGAGATCGCGCAGGTAGGCATATGGTTCAACGCCATTCATCTTACATGTGCCGATCAGGCTGGCGAAACGGGCCCAATTACGGCCACCCTCGTCATGCCCGGCAAACAGCGCGTTGCGGCGATTCATGGCTGGGCTGCGGATTGCATTTTCGACGAGGTTGGAGTCGATGTCGACGCAGCCGTCGTCGAGGAATAGCCGGAAGCCGTCCTGGCGTTTCAGCATATAGGCCATGGCTTCGCCGAGGTCGGACTTGCGCGATACGCGCTTGGCTTGCGCTGTCAGCCAGGTGAAGAACTCGTCCACCAGCGGGAGGGACAGGTTCTGGCGGATAGCCCGGCGATGATCGGGATCACAACCTCGGATGCTGTCCTCGATCTTGTAGAGAGCGGCGGTGCGCAACAACGCCTCGTCGACGATGGGCGAACCCTTCTTCGGCTGGGACTTGATCAGTTTTCTGCGGCCATGTGCCCAGCAGAAGGCCAGCCTCAACGGATCGCCACTCGTGCGTTTTGGCGTGGCGAGATGGGAGTAGCCGCCATAGGCATCGACCTGGATCGTGCCGTCGAAGCCGTCGAGGATTTCTGCGGCATATTCGCCTTTACGCCCCGGCCGATAATGGAACACCACGCCCGGCGGCGCAGATCCGTTCCAGCCGCGGTCGTCGCGCAGAATAGCCCAGAGATAGCCAGTTTTCGTCTTGCCGCGGCCCGGATCCAACACCCGGGGCCGTGGTCTCGTCGACATAAAGTCTTGAACTGCCCTGTTTCAGGAGCATGGCCATGCGGTCTACCACCGGCGCGATCGCAGCACCCGTCCGCCCCATCCAATCGGCCAGGACCGTGCGGTCGATCGGCACTCCGTGTCGGGCCATGACTGTCGCCTGACGGTTGAGCGGCATATGTTCGGAAGGCTTGGACACGGCGATCTGCGCCAACAGGGCTTCGGTCGGCCAGCTGCCTTCCAACAGATGTGCCGGCGCCCTGGCCTGAACCACGCCGGTGCGGCCCTTGGGACACGCGTATTTCGGGCGGATCGTGACGATCACCTGATAGCAAGCCGGAATTTGATCGAGCCGTTCCGTCCGATCTTCGCCGATCCGCACCATGTTGCCGCAACCACAGGGGCAAGCAATGCTATCGGGCTCGATCACCCGCTCGACTCGCGGCAGGTGCTCAGGCAGCGAGCGCGCCTTGCGCTGTTTGCGCGGGACGGCCTTTTCGGGATCGGATCCGCTGGCCGCGATCTTTCCCTCGACAACAGCGATCTGGGCCTGTGTTTCGGCAATCGCCGTCTCAAGGTCTTCCAGCGCCAGTTCCATCTGCGCCGGATCGAGCTTTTCCGATTTCGGCCCGAACTTCGTGCGGCGGTAATCCTGAACCTGGCTCTCCAGCTTCTCGATCAATTCCTTCAGCTCGCTGATGAAGGCGTCCTTTTCGGCCACCACCGCCTGCTCATGCTGGCGTGCCGCACGCTCGACCGACAGCTCGAACTGCACCGCCGCAAAGGCTTTCAATACCTCGACAGGAAGGTCCGGGAACTGGCTGAGATCGATCGGTTGCGACATGCGTCTTCATAGCAAATCGAAGCAGAAAAGCCCAATAAAACAATGCCAAAATCAAGCAGGTGAGTCATCCTGCCGCACTCGGCGCTGTTACCCGCCGCGCCATAACTCGTCGCCAGTCGATCCTTCGAACAAGGCTTCGTATTGAGCCCGAGAAAGACGCATCGTTCCATCCTGCACCTTGGGCCAGGCAAAACTGCCCTGTTCCAGGATTTTGTAGGTCAGCACCATTCCGGTGCCATCCCATACCAGGATTTTCAGACGATCGCCGCGCTTCGACCGGAAGACCACGGTGACGCCGGAATGCGGATCAAGCTTCAACTCGGTCTGCACCATCAATGCCAGCGCCTGGTGGCCACAGCGGAAGTCCACCGGCCGCGTCGCGATCAGGATCGGCAATCGTTGGCCCGCGACGATCATGCCGTCCCTCGCATCGCCCGCACCAAGGCCGCAACCCGATCAACCGGCACATCGCCGGGAACCCGCACCAGGAGGTCTGCGCCTATTTCTACTGTCATGATCCCCGAAGTGATCTCGACCGGCTCCGGTATTGGTGATGCATCGGCAGCCTCCTTCGGCTCCGTCGTAATCGCCAGGGGCACAAAGGCAGGCACGAATGCTCCGCTATCCTCGCAAGGAACCCCTGCCATCAGTTCCGCAGGCAGCGCCAGAAGTCCCTGACGCGCCTGCCGGCGCCAGTCCGATAGCTGGTGCGCAAGCAGATCATGGCGACGCGCAACATCAACAACCCGCGTACCGGGTTGAAGGCTCTCCGCTACAATCCGCGCCTTCAGATCATTGGGCCATCGCCGGTTTCCACGACGAGGCTCGACAACTTCGCATCGCCCAACAAATCCCTCACCATCCGCCATTCCAAATCTCCAGCTCTTGCCGAAAACCTTCTGGCAGAAACCTCAATGTTCAGAAACATGCGGAATCAATGGGGCGTAGGCGGCGCATACCCCGCAAGCGCAGGATCTCCCTGATCGCCTTCGACGACGAAACTTGGCCGTTGCCACCAGGTGCTATTTCCGCGGATGCGTTAGCAATGCCAGCACGCAGTTGTCGACCGACAGCGCGGTCTTATCACTTCGCAATCGTACGGCAGGATTGCCGCGCCTTGTCGATATAGGTGAGACTGGCGCGATCTTTCGCGTTAAAGTCATTAACTATTACCCTGACAGGTATCCCAAGCTCCCTTGCACCCCCACCCGTCGACTGTCAGTTAGCGTTCTTTGAAACTCCGCGCCCGGCGCACCAGAATGCGTCTTGCCGGCGATGTCACGTTGTTTGATCAAGGTCGGAACAAGGCGCTTATGTGAGACGTCAGGCGGTTGCGCCGGTCACGGCTTTCCACTGCGCCATTGCGCGGATCCGATGGATGTGGATGGCGAGGGCTGAGTTTTTCTGGTGCGGGGGGACGAAGAGATTTCGGAGTGCCGAAAAGATCGATATGAACCGTTGCAAGCCGCCGACGGATCGAAATCCCTGCATCATCCGCTCCCGTTTTCGAAGCGGCACGTGAGAATTCTCGGCTCGATTGTTCAGGCCCTTGTGCGATCGATGTTCGACGGCGGGCATCACCTCCCGTCTTGCAGCACCATATGAGCGCAATTTGTCGGTGACGATCCGCTTCGGCGTCAGGCCTTGCTTCTTCAGCAGCCTGACCAGCAATCGCCTGGCGGCTTGGGTATCGCGGCGGGCTTGAACGATCTCGTCGAGAACGTAACCGTCTTGGTCAACGGCACGCCAGAGCCAATGTTTGCGGCCGCCGATGGAAATCACCACCTCGTCCAGATGCCAGATATCCTTTCGCGAAGGCCTCTTTCTGCACAACTGCCTGGCATAAGCCGTTCCGAATTTGCGACCCCATCTCCGGATCGTCTCATGGGAGACGACGATACCGCGCTCCAGCAGCATCTCCTCGACCATCCTCAGGCTCAAAGGGAACCGAAAATACAGCCAGACCGCACGGGCGATGATCTGCGGTGGAAAGCGGTGGTTCTTGTAGCTTACGGCCGGACTGTTCATCCCAACCCATTATCCGACAACCGTTAAGCCGCTGACAACGTGACATCACCCCTCCAGCGCCTTCAGGCCCGCCTCGGCATCTCGGGCGCGGTAGATGGCTCTCAACGCCGGCACAACGGTCCTTCTATCCTTGTAGGATACGAACTCCAACGAGTGCCGGATCAGGTGGACGATGCAGGTCTGGACGATTGTTTGGGGAAAGACGGCGGTGATGGCCTCGGGGAAGCCCTTCAAGCCGTCGACCACGGCGATTAGGATATCCTGGCAACCGCGGTTCTTCAGCTCGTTCATGACCCGCAGCCAGAACTTTGCCCCTTCCGTCTGCTCGATCCAGAGCCCGAGGATCTCCTTGCTGCCGTCAGCGAGCACGGCCAGGGCGACATAGACGGCTTTGTTGCGTACGAAGCCCTCGTCTCTGATCTTGACCCGGATGGCGTCGAAAAACACGAGGGGGTAGCAAAGCTCGAGCGGCCGGTTTTGCCACTCTCCGACGGCCTCCAGAACCGTATCGGTCACCGCCGAGATCAGATCCGGCGACACATCGATGCCGTAGAGCTCTTCAAGATGCCCCTGGATCTCGCGCACTGTCATACCACGGGCGTACATCGAAATGATCTTATCGTCGAAATCGGGAAACCGGCGCTGATATCTGGCGATCAGCTTTGGGTCGAAGGTACCCGCCCGATCGCGCGGGATGGTCAGCGTCATCTTCGATGTGCCAGTCAAAACCGTCTTCTTGGAGGAACCGTTGCGCCTGTTGGCGGGGCCGCCCTCCAGGCGCTCGACGTCGAGATGGTCGTCAAGCTCCGCATTGAGGATGCGCTCTGAAAGCGCCTTCTTCAGATCGTCCAGCAAACCGTCCTTGCCGAAAACCTCGGATGGATCACGTCCAGCCAGGAGCTGGTCCAGAAGTTCTTTCTCGATAGCCATGTGATGATTCTCTCCTTTTCATCATCATGGCCCACCGCACAGAATTCCTGACAGTCCCAAGAAAGGTCAGCGTGTCTCCTCGATGGTTTCCTCGACCAGGAGGTCAGGCGCGGATAGCGGACCGACCATTTTCCCACCCATACAGTTCGTCTGATCCCACCATCCTATGTGAAGCCTTTCGTGAAGCGGCCATGAACGCTGCCCCCGATTCCATAGGTCGCGGGCAACGGGATGATTGTGCCGAGCAAATCCCTTGTTGCCAAAAGTCGTATGGCCGTACCCGGCGCTCTTTCAGGAAGGTCATCGGCAAGTTGAGAGTGCGTCGTCGTAATCGATGACGCATTGGTCCGCACCGCGAGGTCGTTTCGGCCCGGCGTTGCAATCATTGCTCCGCGCAGCTCCACTGCTTGCCTTCGGCTTTCTCTGTAGCGGATCGAAATCTTTTATAAAGAGGTTGGGTCAGCAAAAGCAGGACAATGATTATGTAGGGCAACACGCTAGACAGCTCCGTCGCCAAACCCACGATTTGCAGGTTTATGCCAAGGATATCGAAGGCGGCAAACACGATTGCTAGCGGCAACAGAACCATCGGCCTTGACCCGGAAACCAGCGCCAGTGCTAGTGCGATGAAGCCTCGTCCTGAGGTCATGTTTGGCGAAAATTGCGGCGCAGCGGCTAGCGCCAATTGCGCACTGCCGAGCCCTATCATCGCGCCGCCGACAACCAACGCAAACCAACGTGTTCTCGCTGCCGGTCGTTTCATCGCATCGGTTATGTCTGGCCTGCTTCCGGTCATACGAACGGTCAAACCGGTCCGTGTGTTGGCAAGCCACGTGGCAAAAAAAGGCGCGATCACCCAACTCAAATACGTTAAGGGCGTTTGACCGCTGATCACATCTCCAATCCAGGGCACCGCTTCGAGTCCCGGTACCGACCAATTGGGAAGCGCTCGCAACTCAGGGGTCGAGATTGTCCCGGCCGTGCCGAAAAGCGCGACGGTTGCCGTGGCGGTCAGTCCGGCAACGACAAGGTTGATGCCAATCCCAACGACGATGAAGTTCGCGCTCAAGCTGATCGCAAGCAGTGCGAATGCGGCGCACGCGAGCGCGCCGCCAAACGCGCCCGCAAGGGTCGCGGCCACGACATTGCCGCCCGTCTTTGCCGCGACGAGCACTGTGACAAAACAGCCGAGCAGCATAACGCCCTCGGAGCCGATGTTGAGAATGCCCGCTCGCAGTGGCAGGTAGACGCCTATGGCAACCACCAAAAGCGGTGTGGCGGCCTGCAGTGTCAGAAACCAGAGATTGGCGCTTAGGAGTTCATCGAGAAACATTACCGCTCTCCAACGCTTGCTGTTTGGCCGGCGCGATCTCTCCGGCGCTGCTCTGTCCGTTCCCCTCATCGGAG
Source organism: Rhizobium sullae (assembly GCF_025200715.1). NCBI lineage: Bacteria > Pseudomonadati > Pseudomonadota > Alphaproteobacteria > Hyphomicrobiales > Rhizobiaceae > Rhizobium > Rhizobium sullae. The sequence continues at coordinate 164,560 of NZ_CP104146.1, read as the reverse complement.
TTCGCGCTTTGTTTGCCGTGTGCACGGCCAGAGCTCGGCCGGACCCGATTTCCCCCACCCTTCGCCATGAACGCCGCTGTAATGACAACGAGACCGGCCATCAGCACTCCGAGCCCGGACGGAATGCCAAGATCTCGCTGAATACCGGCAAAACCCGTCGTCAAGGCCGCGAGTAGCAAAGCGGCTGGAAGAACAGCGAGTACTCTCCCGGACACGAGAATGGCAGCGATCACTCCGGTCCAAGCGACTGAGTTCGCGCCGCCCAAGCTCGCATCCTGGTAGCGATGAAAATGCCCCATAACCTCGATCGCACCTGCCAAGCCACAAATCGCGCCTGTTGCCGCCTGCAGGCGAGATTGGAATCCACGGGCATCGACACCGGAAAGGGCAGCGGCGACCGGATTCAGTCCGAACATGGTGAGGCGATGACCGAGCACGGTCCCCTTGACGACAACAAAGGCAAGGCCGATCAAGGCAAAGGCAAATATGATCCCAGAGTGGAAGTTCGTTCGCGGCAGCAGGATGGGCAACCAAGCTTGTTCGGAAATCGTTTGAGTCGCAATGACGCTGTAGGTGTTGTGGTCCTGAAACAGCGTTCGCGTAACCATTCGGCCCAGACCTTCCGCTAAATAATTGGCGATCAAACTCATTACGACTAGCTGAACTCCCGCGACTAAGGAAGCCCGCGAGATGAGGAGGGACCACAGTCCTCCCGCTAGCGCGCCCGCAGCCAATGCGACGACGATGACGATGGGGCCTGGCGCGGCAACAATAGGAGCTATCGCTCCGGCGAACACGCCACCGAGCACGAACTGGCCGAGTTGGCCGACGTCAAACTGCCCGGCGCGAAAACTCAAACACGACGCAGTACCGATGAGCAGGATGGGAGTCAGCGTCTTGCCGGTTGCCCCGATAGCCGTCGGTGAACCGGCGATGCCGTTGAGAAGTGAACCCAATGCGGACAGAACTTCGGCCGGCCCTTTGACAAGGAGCACGACGACACACACCAGCGCCAGAGCCGTGGCTGCAACCAGAGCTAGCGTGATGGCAATCCGCATCCCTCCCGTCACGACACACCTGCCTTCGAGGCAGTGCCGAGACCGCCCATCAGTTCCCCTAGACGCTCAATTGACAACTCGCCGCCTGGCCAGCTTGGGCCGAGCTGGTAATTGTATATGACATGCGCGCGGTCGCTAAGTTCGATCAATTCCTCAAGGTCGCTCGTCAGCAACAACACGGCCCCCCCTTTGGCAGCGAACCGCTTCAACCGGTCACGGATAGCTATGGACGCTGCAAAATCGACTCCGCGTGTCGGCTCATGGGCGACAAGTACCAAAGCACCGTCCAGCTCGCGTGCCACGACCAGACGCTGCAAGTTGCCCCCGCTGAGCTCTCCGGCAAGTTGGTGTGGCCCGCTTGCGACGACCCCAGCTTCCTCAATCAGTTTCTGGGTTGCTTCTTCAGCGAACTGCCGCCGGACGAAGCCCCATTTGTTGCGAAAGCGGTCCGGAACCATTGCGGTCAAGACGGTATCGACAAGAGAAGCGCTCGTCGCACTTCCGGCAGCTTTGACGTTGGAAGGGATCAGACGCAGGCCAAGCCGACGCCGCTCCCAATTCGTTGCCGCAGTCATGTCGGCCCCGTCAAAAAGTACCGGCTGGTAGCGTTCGTCGGAATCAATGCCGGCGAGTGTCGCAAACAACTCATCTTGGCCGTTCCCTGCCACGCCCGCAATCCCGACGATTTCGCCGGCCGCTACCAGCAATCTACCGTTTGCGGCTATGAGGCGGGTTTGGCAATCTCCTTCGAAGCGTGGTGGTCTCAATTCGACTGCCTTAGCCTCCGACGTTGGTAGCCCCACGCCGGTCATGCTCTGCCCTATTATGGAAAGGTCGAAAGGTTTGCGCTCAAACCAGGCGACCGAACGTCCTTTGCGCAAGACAACAACCTCGTCGCAATGGGCGGCTACTTCCCGCAGCTTATGGCTGATGAAGACTGTGCTGACGCCCGTCTCCGCCAAACCTTGAATGATGGCGAACAAGCCATCCACTTCGTCGGGAGCCAAATAGGTTGTCGGCTCATCGAGAAGCAGGATGTCCGCACCACGAAGCAGTGCACCCAAGAGCTCTGCTCGCTGTTGAAGCCCTGGGGCCAGCGTCCCCGCCGGACACTCTAAAGGTACGTTCAAACCTGTCTGGTCCATCAACTCAACGACGCGTCGTCGTCGTTCACGCCAGTCGATACCTTTGAGCCCCAAAATGTTCCTGCCGCGCGCATGCTCAGCGCCAAAGACAATGTTTTCAAGCACGGTGAGGTCAGGAGCGATGGACAGCTGCTGACGAACGAGGGCAACGGTTCCATTCACCGCTACCAGTCCCTCGTCAGGCGTCAGCTCACCTGCGATCACCCTGACCAAGGTACTCTTGCCGGCGCCGTTTTCTCCCACCAGAGCCAAAATCCGACCGCGTGCAATGCGCAGATCAGCATTATCGAGCGCACGCAGGGAACCGAAGGACAAGCGCAACTGCTGACAGTCAACTGCTGCGCTCGCGGATGCTGCGTTTTTCATGAACGGGGAACCGTCACTTTGCCGCTCACAATATCGTCAAACGCCTTTTTACCTCCATCGATGACCTTTTGCGGCAAGTCGAAATCTTCAGACCCGTTATCGGTGACAAAGGGGATGCTGAACACGCCGTCCCTGAGGCCGAGTGCCTTCGACGCGGTTTCATGGGTGTCTTCCACATATTGCTTGAGGATCGCGTAATTGGTCTGATCCTCTGCCGAGGCAACTACGAAGCCGAGCGCAGGCTTGCGAGGCATTGCATTACTATAGTCCGTGAGGTCGGAGGCGATGGTCTTGTAGCCGTGCTGCTCGCCCAGGAAGTACACCTGCAGGTTCGAGCCCGCGGCAGGGAAGATGAGAGTCGCCCCCTTGCTGGCCTGTGACAAGGCAACGGCGCCTGTCTTGGCCGGATCCATGAAGCTTCCTACCGAATTGACGAGCACGGTAATGTCCGGGTCGACAGATTTGGCGCCTGCGATGAATCCTGCACTGAACGCCTTGAGCGGCGGGGAATCGTCGCCGGTAATGATCCCGATGGGCTTGCCGTCCGACATTGTGGCCGCCATCGCGCCAGCGACATAGGTGCCTTCTTGGTTGGCCTGCGCGTACGATGTCACATTAGGCCCGGTGGCGACACCGCCTTCGATGAAAAACCGCTGTTTAGGATAATCGCGGGCAACTTGCGTCAAGATTTCCCCGGAAGCAAAAAAAGCCGTGCCGATAGCCAGATAGCATCCTTTCGAAGCCGCAGCTCGGAGGTTGTCGCCAAGGCCGGACAAACCGGTGCCGTCGATGATGTCTATAGTGATTCCGAAGTCTGCCTCGGCCCGCTCGAGTCCCTTCACAATGGTCTGCTCGGCGGTATTGCCGGCAAGCGGCTCCTGAAAGACATAGGCATAGCCACAATTGTCCCCCAAAGCCTCCTGGGCCATTGCGCCCGTGTTGCCGGATAAAAGCACTGCTGCGACTGCAGCTCCCAGCACCCAGCGGCGCTTCAAATATATGTTCCTGCCATTGGACATTTCCTTCCTCCGAAGTTGCACATTTCCGGTTCGAGCCTTTACGCAGACCGTCATTATCTTCTTAGCAATCAAAGATGACAGTGCGATGAAAATATCTCACTGATTACGGCGAATTCACATGAGACTATCTCAGTCAGGATCGCAATAAGAGAAGTGTCTGATGGAATAGACTAGCAGCCGGCTACGCTCTTTTGATCGATAGGACGTCGAACGTTTTGTTAATCGTCGCGATCGCCTTCTCATAGCTTGCCAGCGCGAGACATGAGATCAACGCATCAACGATGGCGAGTTGTGCGATCCGGCTCGTCATGGCTTCAGTTCGAAAGCCGGTTTCCTTCGCCATGGTCTGAAGAATTATGTCGCAATACGCCTGGATAGGCGACTTGCCGAAGTTTGTGATGCAGATCGTCGTCGCGCCCGCTTCCTTCGCGAGCCGTGTGGCTGCGATCGTCTCATGTGTGCTACCGGAATGCGAAACAGTGATTGTTGCGACATTCGGGCCCGTAAGCGAGGCGCTGATAGCCTGTACGTGCGAATCAAGCACGACCTTGGACTCAATCCCGATCCGCAACAGACGGTAGTTTGCATCCTCGGCAATGGGCGCTGCACTGCCGATCCCGTAGACTTCGACGCGATCGGCGTTAAGAATGGCGGTGACGGCGCGGGACATCTGATTGGTATCAACGACGTTCAATGTGTCCTGCAGCGCTTGCAAGTTTGCCCGGAAGATTTTCTCGATCACGGTGGGAACATCATCTTCCCGCGTCAAATCCTCCTGGATGAACTGGACCGGCTGAACCAGATCCCGCGCCAAAGCGATCTTGAGCTGCTGAAATCCGCGTGCTCCCAATTGCTGGCAAAGGGCAACGACGCTGCCTTCGCTTGCTTCGGCCCTCTCGGCAAGTTCGGTGACCGACATGTGGACTACCTCGACGGCGTGGTTGCTGATGTAGTCGGCGATGCGGCGGGCGGTCGGCGGCAGACTTGAACAGCTGGCATCGATTCGCGCCAACATCCCGTTGAGCGATGACGGCGACACGACATTCACTTCGGACTTGAAAGACTTTTTGCTGGAGGCTGGTTTTCGCATCGTTAACGATCCTAAAGGCTAGGCTGCTTTCAGCAAATTCGCGCATGCAGCGGAATTAACGTCGATATATTCAATGCCCAAGCGTTCTGCACCGACCCCATCGGTTAGCAGATTGTCACCAATCATGACGGCGTCCGCAGGACGAATGCCGAGGCGATTAAGCGCCCGCTCAAACAGGTACGGCTCGGGCTTGCCGATCACCCTGTATGGAACGTCGCCAGCGCATGCAAGAACCGCCGCCAGCAGCGCTCCTGTTTCAGGAACGACGTCTCCGTCTTGTCCGGGATGGGTCACATCCGGATTGGCGACGATCAGCTCGGCGCCGCTGCGAACCGCATTGCTGGCTGCCGCGAGCTTCGCATATGTGAAGTTTCGATCGCGGGCGAGGAGAACAATTTCGGGATCGTGGCCGACGAAATGCAGCCCAAGGTCTTGCCCATATTGCGAGAGCATGGTGCTTCCGACGAGCATCACCCGCGCATCAGGCCGTTCTTTGGCAATGCTTTCCAGTGCGGCGGCTCCGGCAAGCAGGATGTGCTCGGGCGAGATGGATAACCCTAACCCACACAACCTATTCGCTAGGTGCACGGGAGTGTGCTCTGAATCATTCGAAACAAGTGCAAAATGATCGAACCGGGCCAACAGCTCCTTGGCTCCAGGTAGGAGGCCTTGGCCGTTTATCAGTGTGCCATCCAAATCGATCAAACTTGCGCGTATCTGCATCTTTAAGATCCGATGTTTTTGAACAATCAACTATCCTACTTGTAAATGAGCTTACTTCAGTAATAAAGCTAATGTAGCTGAATTTTTTTCACATGACTATCGCGCAAGCCCGTAGAATCCTTTGTGGGGCAAAGCAGGCCTGGTCGCACCATCTGGCCCAAGAGGGATCCACATGACCGCCATTCGTATCGCGTTCATCAGTGACATTCACAACGGACGAGACCTGACCTCGGCGCGGGGAACGGCAGCGTTGCCCCTCCTCGAGAAGTTCGTCGCCGATGCCAACGACGCCGCTTATGATGCAATTGTCGATCTTGGCGATCGGATTTCTGATGAGAGTTCTGAGCGAGACCGGGAGCTTCTGGCGGAGGTTGCGCAACGCTTCCAACAGCTCGATGCTCCGCGGCATCATATCTGCGGCAATCACGATCTCAACTGCTTGACGCAAAGCGACAACGAAGCGCTGCTTGATGGTCCAACGAACACCCGCTCGGTGCTCGTCGGAGGGGTGCGCCTTGCATTCTGGCAACCCTCGGTCAAACTGTCGCGCCAGCACGGTCTCCGTCTCGATGACGGTGATTTGTCATCCCTGCGGGATCTCCTCAACGACGATGAGCGCCCAACCCTACTGCTGACTCACGTGCCGCTGTCGGGTCATTCGCTGAAAAGCAACTTCTACTTCGAAAACAATCCCGGCCACGCGACCTATGCTGAGATCGACGATATTCGTCAGGTCATCTCGCAGGCCCCTTGCCCCATCGCGGCGATTGCCGGCCATGTCCATTGGAATACACTGACGACGGTGGATGGCGTCCCACATCTCTCGTTGCAGTCGTTGACGGAGACCTTCACGGTCGGCGAAGCGGCGGGGGCCACTGCCATAATGGAAATCACGGACCATGCACTACATTGGACCGTGCGGGGGAAGGATCCCCTCTCGCTGACACTGCGTTGGCCGCGTACGGCTCGTTGGCGGACACCTTTGCCGCCCGTTGATGGTTGAACTCCGGAACCTCTCTCCATAGGGATCGGTAAGAGATTTTTGCTCCCCCAGACACGCTAAGACCGATCTGAACGAGAATGCTCGTCGCGAACCCGCATAATGCTCTGTCGGCTGGTCGCGAATTTTTTGGCGATCGCTGAAACGCTCAGCCCTGTCGCGAGATCGTCGCGCACACCCTGCTTCTGTTTGTCGCCCAGCGTCGAGGGCCGGCCGAGGGCTTTCCCTTCCGACTTGGCGCGCTTGAGACCGGCGTGCGTTCGTTCGATCAGCAGATCCCGCTTGAATTGGGCGACGGCGTTGAGCACGTTCATGGTCATCGTCCCGGCCGAGCTGGTGAGATCTGCCCCGCCGAGCGCGAGGCAATAGACCCTCACGCCCATTTCGGCTAGCGCCCTGACTGTGGTGCTGACGTCGATCTCGTCGAGACCGAGGCGGTCTAGCTTGGTCACGATCGAAATATCGCCGGACTCGTCCATGAGCCGGAAAAGGCCGCGGCGCTGCGCGATGGCGGTGCTGCCGGAGACCCTCTCGGTGACGATCCGGCGGGGTTCGACCTGAACGCCGGCGGCTTTCCTGAATCTGGTTCTCGGTAGTCTGTCCCGTCGTCTGTCCATAAGCGAAGACGAAAAGCTCCGGCGAGAGCGGGCCGATGAGGCAACTGGGCTTTCTTGCAGAAAATGAGTGATATGAGGCCAATGAAAGACCCGAGCCGGAAGGAGGCGTCGGGGGTTTTGAACTTGATCAGTCCTGGGAGGAGGGCGAGCGCTCATGCTTTGCGCCATGCGCAGGGCTGCGATGTTACCCAGGGCACTACTCGAGGGTTGATTCCGCTCTTATTTAAGCTTCAGCATAACGACGTTCTCGCCGATGCGCTCAACATCGACGAGGCCGGAAGCTTCGGCTATGTCTGGGTTGTCACGCACCGGCAATGACCGCGTCCGATGCGGCATGTTGGTGCGCTTGCGAAACGGTTCCAGCGCTCACGAGCAACGACCGGAGCGCCACGCGCAAGACGATGATCGTGGCGCTTGCCCGCAAACTGCTGATCGCCCTGTGGCGCCTCGTCACCACGGGCGAGGTGCCTGAGCGTGTAGTGTTGAGTCCGGCGTGATGCACGCGGAACGACCTCGCACCCACGGCCCAAGCAAATTGGAGCTCCCTCTGAGGGTCTGCCGATGATGATCCCAGGTGGCGGTCACCCGCGTTTCCCGTTGGCCCGGAAACCATTGTAGGAAGCCTGACAAAATTGTTCCCCAGTAAACAGGCAGAAGCGGACGCGAAAACCCAACGTTTTGAAACTGAACTGCTTTCTGGGGTGGCATGGTTCTTGCTCCCCTCACTGTAGAGGTGGTCCGCACGAGCGACGCTTACAAGTGTGTACATGGCATTAATCAGTGGGTATTGATCATGATTTTGACGGGTTCGAAAATTGTGAAGGAAGTTAAATGCGGCAACATAGTGATCGAGCCGTTCCGCTATGAATGTATCAATCCAAATAGCTACAATTATCATCTCTCTGATAAAATCATCGAAGTTTCTAACTTTGGAGATCACGAAGACGAACACCTGACGATTAGCTCTGATGGGATCATACTACGACCTGATCGATTCTACCTTGGTAGCACCCACGAAACACTGGGAAGCGCGAGGTATGCTATGTCGCTAATTGGACGCAGTTCAATAGGTCGTTTAGGCTTATTTCTCCAAGCGTCCGCTAATCTTGGCCATACGGGTTCTTGCCACAAATGGACGCTGGAACTCAAATCCTGCCTTCCGATTAAAGTCTATCCAGGGATGACAATCGGTCAAGTTTCATTTTGGCGGAACGCAGGGGATGTTAGCCCATACTCTGGCGTATACGCCTGCAATTCCAATCCGTTTCCGTCGACAATAAACGAAGGAGAGCCGGTAGATGATCCTCACTGGTGATCTCATTGAACGGAGCGTCTCTAGCGGCAAGATCACGATCGATCCGTTTTCGCGGGACCACATCACAACGAATTCCTACGATGTTACGTTGGGTAATACATTTATCCGCTACGTTGATGGCCTCATCGATGTTGCTGTCAAGCCGAAAACACAGGAGATCAGGGTCTCCGCTGGTGAAATATTGGTTATGGAAAAGGGCGATTTTCTGCTTGGTCATACTCGCGAGAAAGTCGGAAGCCGACATTTTGTACCAGTACTTCACGCTCGTTCAGGCATCGCGAGGTTGGGCTTGTTCGTACACGTTACAGCTGATCTCATAGACCTCGGTTCAGTTGGACAGCTCACATTTCAGCTTTTTGCGACACGAAGCGTCGCAATAACCCCGAACATGCGAATTGGCCAGGTTTCCTTCTGGAAGCCCTATGGTCGCCGGACATTTTACAGCGGAAAATACCAAGGCAGCGTTGGGCCACAAGTATCAAAAATACAGCAGGACTTTGAAAAAGCGTTAGGTCAGGAAACGACTTGCGAATAGGATATTAGATGCCAAAAATCTTCGCCACACTAGACAGTAATTATGCTTCTTCTCAACATAAAACGTCTGCACATGGAGAAAGATTATGATAAATTTTGGACACGAATACATCAAGGGCCATTTCGGAAGCAATCTTGCTCTTGGAACACAACAAACTATTCAAAACCAATTCCGCTTCAACCCACGGCCGCTCATCGATCACATAATCGACTGCCTTGCCTTGTCCGGAACAGAGAAATTGCTCGACATGGGCTGCGGCAACGGGTTCATTCTTCGAGACGTTGTCACTCGCTTACGCAACGGTGGCAGCGTCACCGCCATAGACATTGCTCCAGCAATGCTCAAACTAGCCCAGGCCAACGTCAATACGGCCTGGGTTCCTGTCCAATTTGTCGAAGACGATGTTACCAAACTCGACCCTGAGAAGTATGGACAGTTTGACCGCGTCATGGTCAATTTCCTCTTTCACTACATCACCGATCCCGAAGCTCTTATTGGAAAACTGCGACGGCTAGTGCGCCTCGGAGGGAAATTAACTGTTGCTATCGAAGCGCATAACTCAATGTCGAAGATGTACTCCCTACACTTTGATGGCATGCAGAAGGCAGGCTTTCCAACAGAATTCATCAACGCGCTTCCAAAAGGTCGTCGTGGAAAGATGGTACTAGAAAATGCTGAACGTTATCTGGCGGCCTCGTTTGATCACGTCGAAGAGGTTCCTTACATCGATAAGCTCGTTTTCCCCGCAGTCGACGATTACATGAGGTTTTACTCCGACGGACACGGCTATTGTGGCGTAAAATCAAACGCTGGTGACTGGTTAACTGACGAAATGACCACTTCGCTCATAAGTTTCGTACGAAGCTCTGTTGAAGCAGATATCGCAAAAACGGGAGCATTTGTGCTTGAAAAGAAAAACTCGGTGTTCGTATGTTCATAATGAATAAACAACCGCTACTCATTGCTCTCACAGGCTTACCCGGAGCGGGAAAATCCACCTCCGCTAAAGTCATCGGCAGGATGATCGAAATGATGGGCAGGAAAGTAGCCCAATGCTCTATTGGCAAGCCTCTATACGACGTTCAACGCCAGGCTTACGCGCGAATGGGCACCGAACTCGAAATCGGGCAGCAAGACGGCGAACTCCTGAATTTTTTCGGCGCGCACATTCGAAAAATCCGGCCCCCGTTTATGATGGAGGATTTTGCTCGGAGATGTAGATATCTTTATTTGTTGGGCCACGACACAATTGTATGCGACGACGCGCGACCTATTGACCTCCAAAGACTCCAGTTGCTTGGGTTCAAAATTGTAGAGATCAAGGCGCCAGACGACTTGAGGCGTGCGAGAAAACTTTCGAGAGCGGACGCCACGATTGGCGACGATCAACACATTACGGAAAAGGGCGAAGTGTCGATTCACGCAAGCGTACATGTCGTCAATGACAAAGGCTTCGATGATCTCGACAACATGCTACGTGAAGTGGTGGTCAAGTGGAGCAGTCAACCCGCGACAAGCAAGGATCAAATTGAATGGATTACGGATAGAGATGCAGCCATTCACGATTTGGTTGGTGAAGCCACGGCGTATATTTCTGAAAGGTATGTCGAGGAACGCCACCAAATTGGAGCAGCTGTACTCTGCCAAGACGGGTCGATCACCTTCGGCCTCCATCTCGAGGCTGGAGTAGGGCGTGCCTCGATCTGCGCAGAAGCGATGGCCCTTGGACGTGCGCTCGAACTTAAGCACACGACTCCCCAACTTATAGTAGCAGTCCGTCATCCCAAACCGAGCGAAGAGGGTAACCCACGCGTCGTTCCTCCTTGCGGGCTCTGCCGGGAGCTCTTACTCGATTACAATCTGAAAATGAAGGCAATTCTGCACAATGGCCTGTCCCATTCCATAGTAGAAGTAGCAAGCCTACTACCTGCGAAATATGTTCCATCTAAATGGAAACAAGCTACATAGCATGAAAGAAGAACTCTCTATTCCGAATGTATATGGCCTTGTCTATAAACATGGTTCCAACAAAACACAAATTCTGCTTCAAGAGAGGTGGAAGCCGCAATCGGATAAACAAAACTCGGGAAAAATAGAGCTTCCCGGGGGGAAACTCCGGGCATTTGAGGCAGTAACAGATTGCTTAACCCGTGAGGTACAAGAAGAAACGGGAATTAAATTAACACGTATCCTGGATAAGAGTTTTAGATTTGACATCAGCAGCAAAGATGCGGTTTTAACCGTCTATCCAACAATTGTGTCTCAGTACGTGGTTGGTCCATATCCATCTCTTCTCTTGGTGATCTCATGCGAGGGAGAGGGAACACCCAAATCATTTGGGGACGGAACAAAAAATGCCAAGTGGTGGAACGTTACCGAGGCTCTTGCGACTGCATCCTCTAACCCTGATTTGATAACGCCGCTGACGTTGGGCGTTTTTCGAAGTCAATTAACCGTCTGAGTATCTGCAGCCTTTGGGGTAGCCCTTTTCTGTTCTCCCCGCATCTTAGAGACTGCCTCAAAAAGAAGTGGGTGATTTCAATAGGTTGTGGTTCCGTCGGATTTGCAAAGATTCGATGGAGCTCACGATGGCCTGACTGAAATCACCCGTCGGCACTATGCCCGGCGCGCGACCCGTTATGCAAGCGATCTGACGGATCGTGAATGGAGCCTGGTGCAGCCCTTTCTGCCAGCGGCGCGACGTGTCGGGCGTCCCCGCACCACAGATTTGCGAGAGGTGTTGAACGCGCTGCTCTACATCGCCTCGACGGGTTGCCAGTGGCGTATGCTGCCGAAGGATTTCCCGCCCTGTTCAACCGTTCAGCGTTTGACCTGCCACTGCGAATTTCCTCCAGAATGGATTAGAGTTCCGGCCTATTAAGGGACGGACGCATGAAGAAGCAGAGATTTTCGGAAGAGCAGATTATTGCCGTGCTGAAGGAGCAAGAGGCTGGCGCGAAGGCAGCCGACCTCTGCCGCAAACACGGGATTTCAGAAGCAACGTTTTATAACTGGAAGGCCAAATACGGGGGCATGGAGGTCTCTGAGGCGAAGCGGCTGAAGGCGCTTGAGGACGAGAATGCCAAGCTGAAGAAGCTGCTCGCCGAGCAGATGCTGGATGCAGCCGCTCTTCGGGAGCTTCTATCAAAAAAATGGTAGGGCCTGCCGCCAAGCGTGACGCCGTCACGCATCTGAAGACCGTCATGGGTCTTTCGGAACGGCGGGCCTGCCAGATTATATCCGCCGACCGCAAGACGATCCGCTATCGGTCCTGCCGACCGCTGGAGGTTGAATTGCGAGCGAAACTACGCGAGTTGGCCAGTGAGCGAAGACGCTTCGGCTACCGGCGGCTATTCGTCCTGCTTCGGCGGGACGGAGAGCCATCCGGCGTCAACCGCATCTACCGGCTGTATCGCGAGGAAGGTCTTTCGGTCCGCAAGCGGAAAGCCCGGCGGCGTGCTGTTGGCACCCGTGCGCCGATCCTGGTCGAAGCGAAGGCCAATGCCCGCTGGTCATTGGATTTCGTCCACGATCAGCTTGCCTGCGGCAGACGCTTCCGCGTTCTCAACGTCGTCGATGATGTGACGCGCGAATGCCTGGCGGCGATCCCGGACACATCTATCTCCGGTCGTCGTGTGGCGCGAGAACTGACAGCACTGATCGAACGGCGTGGCAAACCGGGCATGATCGTCTCCGACAACGGCACGGAATTCACGTCGAATGCCATCCTTGCCTGGTCGAAAGATCACAAGGTCGAGTGGCATTACATCGCGCCGGGCAAACCGATGCAGAACGGCTATGTCGAGAGTTTCAACGGCCGCATGCGCGACGAGTTGCTCAACGAGAGCCTGTTCTTCGGCCTCGATCATGCTCGCAGCGCCATCGCTGAATGGGCCGAAGATTATAACAATTTCCGGCCACACTCATCGCTCGGATATCAAACCCCGGCAGACTATGCCGGGTCCATCGCCGCAACCGGCTCCAACGCTGCGCAAGATGAAAGCTTCGCGTTTCCGCCGGTTGCTACCACCCCGCCACTTGGCGTATTCAAAACCGCCGGGGCTCTAACCGCCGCTGGATGAAAGATTAGTGGCAGGTCACGTTATTTCTACGAATGGAGAGCAATGGGTCTGTGGAGCCGGATCAACCATCATCTCGTGATGGAAGCACGCGAGTTGGAAGGCAAAGAGGCCAGCCCGACGGCAGGCGTCATAGACAGCCAGAGCGTGAAAACCACCGAAAGCGGCGGCATTCGGGGTTATGATGCCGGAAAAAAGATCAAGGGACGCAAACGTCACATCCTTGTCGACACGCTCGGCCTGATGGTCGGTCTCATGGTCCATAGCGCTGACATTCAGGACAGGGACGGTGCTCCGGACCTCTTGAAATCCATCCGCCAAAGATGGCCTTGGCTGCTGCATGTCTTTGCCGATGGCGGCTACGCGGGTGACAAGCTGAAAAGGCGACTGCGGAAAATCGGGCACTGGACACTGGAAATCATCAAGCGATCCGACAAGGCAAAGGGCTTCGAGGTTCTACCGCGCAGATGGGTCGTTGAACGGACCTTCGCATGGCTCGGCAGATGCAGAAGGCTGGCGAAGGACTTCGAGAAATCCGTCGCTTCCGCCGAGGCGTGGATCATGATCGCCCACATACGCCTCATCACGCGCCGTCTCTCAAGATATTGCTATCATTGACCTCTTTTCGAGTCCGACTCTTAGCTCGACTTTGTACATTATGCGGCGAAGCAAAGGGCTTGTGTCATGCGCTTGAGTCGGTTTGGTTGAATTTGAGGAACGTCCGGGTCTGGCGGGTACTGTCGATAAATGTCCTGGCCCCACAGGACCATGCGAACCGCGCCGATGGCATCGGAGAAGGTGAACTCTGTTTTCTTGTACCATGCTGCAGCATAGGGAAGAGCGCCTCGGCCAAGCATTTCGCATGCCCAGAGTGTCAGAGACTGTAGAGCGCCAGCAGCGACGGTGTCGTGCGCATGATGGCTTTGTCGTTCCACTGCCGTTGGGTTTCCACGCCAAGATGCGCACGGGTTTCGGCGAAGGTGACCTCGATCTGCCAGCGCCGAACGAAGTAGGCAATGATCTGAGCGGGCTCAAGGTTGACGTTGGTGCTCATGAACGCCTGGGGTTCACGACGGCCTGACGGGTCTCGAACGAGAACCCAGCGAATTGGTCTCGGGGGCGTTCCACGCCGATACCAGAGGCCGGTTCCTGAGGTGACATCAAGGGTTTGTCGGTTTGCTTGCCGTACCAAGAGGATGCGACGATGCGTTGCCACTCGGTCTTCGTGTCTTTGAGGAGCGTTTTCAGTTTCGGCAATGGCCTGCCTTTTTGCGCCGGTCGCCCCAGAGAATGTTCGTGCCTCTGATCCGGTGGAGCAAAGAGACTGGCATCCAGACGCAACCGCGTGATGAGAGTGGCCGTGCCGGGCAGAGCCGCAGCCAGTGTATGAACGGCAAAGCTGCTATCGCCGACAAAGATGATTTCGCGGTCCGGCAGCCAGCGGCAAAGCTGCAAGACGCCTTGCCTTGCCCAATCCGTCAGCAGCTTGTGCTTTCGGCCCTTCTTCTGATCATGACGCTCAGAGGGGCACAGGATCGTCAACACGGGCAGGGCTTTGATGCATTTGGCCCATGGGACAGGGGAAAGGACCATGAAGCTCAACCAGCGCAGGCCGCTTGCCTTGACGAAGTGCCCGTGGCTTGAGCGCACCGGGTCACGATAAATGCCACGAGCGGCGATGCGTTGGCCCCAACGCCGTTCGATTGTATCGTCCATCCCGATCACGACGGGGCCAACGCGCACGAACCTGGCAACGATGATGGATAGCAGGCGGGCCGCCAACAGGCGGGGGTTCCAGCGGGCGCGGTTTAGGAGTTGATGATAGGCGGCAAAATTGCTTGCCTCCGCACGACCGGTAATCCGCAAGCAGGCCGTCACAGTTCGCTTGCCAGGCGAAAGGAGCGCACCCATCACCAGGACCAGCAGATGCTCCCAACTCGGCGCGGTAAACCAGAAACGAAATGGCGACAGCCATTGGCGAAGGATGTGGGGGACCGCGTCTCCCGGCTCACTGCTACGATCATGTTGTTGTTCGCTCATCCATCCGTTCGAATCCGACCAAACGAAAGGTGCAAGGCCGAAACCTGCGGCGAATTGATTCACCCGAGCTGCTCAGCAGCGCCCGAAATCACAACCGATTTTGTACAAAGTCGAGCTTAGGAGGTTGAGAGCCCGGCACCAAAAATGCCGCGCGCGTATTGCCCGAGCCCGTTTGCACAGTGCCTGTCACACGCCGCACCTGTTCCAGCCCCCGCGCTGCCACGGTTTTCATTGAGCTTTGAGGCTCGCTGTCAATCCGGAGGAGAACACCGCCAGGGCCGGCCCCCGCGACAACTTCAATTTGTGCGGATGACCAATTTCCGGCCGGTTTTGCCGTCCACTGCCGGGAATCTTCTCCCGGTGAAGGGGTCAGGTTCAATACGATGCGATTATCGGAGTAATCGATAGCGCAAATCGCCGGCCCCTCGTCATGCGCGAAAATCTCAATGCTGCCCTCATCCCCATACACCCTGCTAATGTCGAACCCATATCCTCTTGCATCAGGGGGTAGCATATCCACGGACAGGTCCACCCGCCGGAAATCGGAATAACGCCAGCCATCCGCTTCCCGCGTCAATCGCCAAACTTCCCGCTCCGTCGGAGCCACACCGATCCGCTCAATACACATTCGGTCAGAGCCCAGGCCGCTGGCGAGGACGAGATGTGGACCTTCCACCTGTCCAGGCATTGCCGCCTGCGCGCCGTATTTTGTGCCGGCGCCTCCGGTGCAGACTTGCGCGAGACCGCCCTTGAGCTGCACGTCAAACGCGATGATGTGGCTACATGCATAAAGGCGGACATTGTTTTCCTGCATTATCCGCCAGGCCTTCTGACCTTCATCGGCAGGGACAATCCATTGCGGGGCGCGATCGTAGCCGTTGATTGGCCAGATTGGGTGATGGCCAACGACAACGATGGGTTTGCCTGGATCGAGCCGCGACAATGCGCTCTCGAGGCTCCGACAATCTATGCCGGCATCACCACGGCGATCGATGCGCGCGGTGTTAATGGCGACGAATTGGATACCGGCAATGGCCTCCAGCCACTCTGGGTAGCCGTTTTGTTCTTCGTATTCGAGCGCACTGTGCTCATCATACCAGACATGGTTGCTGGCTATGTGCAGTGTTCGCACCTTTTCAGAAAGGCGCCGCATCGGACCGGAATGAAACACCGCCCATTGCGAGCGCAGTTCCTCTCTTCCGCAATAGCCCATAATCTGATCACCGAGGAAAATGGCGGCGCTAATGTTGTGGTAGTCCACCAGACCCAAGGCGAGCTCAACGATTTCGGCTAAGGTGGCGGCATGATCCGGATCAGTTCCGATGCAGCTGTCGCCAAAGAACAGGATAGGTGCTTGCGACATGCTATTTCGAGCCCGTAACGTCCGGTCGTGAAAGCAGTTCGCCGACCGGTGCGGAAGCACGGCCCCCGCCGGTCGGGCAAAATCCCTGCCAGGCTGCCATCAGTAGTGGCCCGTACGGATCGGCGAGACAATCCGTCGTCGCGATATCATTTTTGAACTCCGAGTGAATTGTTCGATTCAACCCTTAGTGCGGTTCCATGAATGTATCATGAATATATTTCAAAAAAGTGGATCCATAAAATGAAATAGTCTCAAATTCGTTTGGTCGTAAGCACATCAAGCTGACGCAACGATGATGCCCGCCAGCAGATTGAAGGGCAAATGCGCGGCATGGCCAAAAGCCTTGAGCGCGACCCACAGGTTGAATCGGTCTTGCGCAACCGGAGCCGTGATCTCGGCATCACCCATATCCGGCAGGATCAGAATCTTTCCCGCGCGATCGAGCAACAGCTGAGGCAGAGCCGGAGCCTCGGATTAGAACGATAGGAGACGCCATGACGGACGAAAGCCAAAGATTCGAACCGGACGAGCAGGACGCAGGCAGCGACCCGGCCCAGGCTTTCGATGCTTTGCGGCGAGGGCGTCGCAATGATCGGCGTCTTTCATCATCCGGATGATGTTGCGGATCTCATCGACCGCGAAATCAGCCTTGCCACCGTGGCTCGCGATAATTGATCGCCAAACGCCGCAGACGACACATCTTTGGTGGACAATTTAGTAGTACGGTTGTTCCGACTGCCGATCCTCGTGACTCACGAAATGTGCCCGCTGCCGGCGGTGCAGATTGGGGCCGGAACAAGATCTGTTCCTGGTGACACGCAGCCTTTATCAACCAAAGACAGCGACTGCTGATTTGACGATGACCCCACCATCCGGACTTCTGCGCATTTGGCGGCCGGTAGCCACGCGAAAGGGCGATGTCACGTTGTTTGATCAAGGTCGGAACAAGGCGCTTATGTGAGACGTCAGGCGGTTGCGCCGGTCACGGCTTTCCACTGCGCCATTGCGCGGATCCGATGGATGTGGATGGCGAGGGCTGAGTTTTTCTGGTGCGGGGGGACGAAGAGATTTCGGAGTGCCGAAAAGATCGATATGAACCGTTGCAAGCCGCCGACGGATCGAAATCCCTGCATCATCCGCTCCCGTTTTCGAAGCGGCACGTGAGAATTCTCGGCTCGATTGTTCAGGCCCTTGTGCGATCGATGTTCGACGGCGGGCATCACCTCCCGTCTTGCAGCACCATATGAGCGCAATTTGTCGGTGACGATCCGCTTCGGCGTCAGGCCTTGCTTCTTCAGCAGCCTGACCAGCAATCGCCTGGCGGCTTGGGTATCGCGGCGGGCTTGAACGATCTCGTCGAGAACGTAACCGTCTTGGTCAACGGCACGCCAGAGCCAATGTTTGCGGCCGCCGATGGAAATCACCACCTCGTCCAGATGCCAGATATCCTTTCGCGAAGGCCTCTTTCTGCACAACTGCCTGGCATAAGCCGTTCCGAATTTGCGACCCCATCTCCGGATCGTCTCATGGGAGACGACGATACCGCGCTCCAGCAGCATCTCCTCGACCATCCTCAGGCTCAAAGGGAACCGAAAATACAGCCAGACCGCACGGGCGATGATCTGCGGTGGAAAGCGGTGGTTCTTGTAGCTTACGGCCGGACTGTTCATCCCAACCCATTATCCGACAACCGTTAAGCCGCTGACAACGTGACATCACCCTTCGATCGTGTAGTCGAAGGCCTGCTGGCGGTCGAGCAGCGACACGTCGCGGCGCAGCGCCCGCGGTTCCACCGGCTTCAGGTCTTCGAGAATGAGCTGGGTCCGGTCGAGCCAGCTGCGATAGGGATGGGCCGTTGCCAGTTGCGACTTCACCTCGTCGTCTGAGATGATACGGCCTTCTTCCATATCGATCAGCAGCATTTTGCCCGGCTGCAGGCGCCACTTCTGGATGATGATCTCTTCCGGAACCGGCAGCACGCCGGCTTCAGACGCCATGATGACGCGATCGTCATTGGTGACGAGGTAGCGCGCCGGCCGCAGTCCGTTGCGGTCGAGCGTCGCGCCGATCTGCTTGCCGTCGGTGAAGGCGACGGCAGCCGGCCCGTCCCAGGGCTCCATCAGCGCCGCATGATATTCGTAGAAGGCCTTGCGTTCGGCCGCCATCGACTGGTTGCCGGCCCAGGCTTCCGGGATCAGCATCATCACGGCATGCGCCATCGAGTAACCGCCGCGCACCAGGAATTCGAGCGCGTTGTCGAAGCAGGCCGTGTCCGACTGCCCCTCGTAGGAGATCGGCCAGAGCTTGGAGATGTCCTCGCCGAACAGCGGCGAGGAGACCGAGGCTTGGCGCGCCTTCATCCAGTTGACGTTGCCCCGCAGCGTGTTGATCTCGCCGTTATGGGCGACCATGCGATAGGGATGCGCGAGCTTCCACGACGGGAAGGTGTTGGTCGAGAAGCGCTGGTGCACCAGGGCGACCGCGCTTTCGAAACGCGGATCCGACAGGTCCTTGTAATAGAGGGGCGATGTCACGTTGTTTGATCAAGGTCGGAACAAGGCGCTTATGTGAGACGTCAGGCGGTTGCGCCGGTCACGGCTTTCCACTGCGCCATTGCGCGGATCCGATGGATGTGGATGGCGAGGGCTGAGTTTTTCTGGTGCGGGGGGACGAAGAGATTTCGGAGTGCCGAAAAGATCGATATGAACCGTTGCAAGCCGCCGACGGATCGAAATCCCTGCATCATCCGCTCCCGTTTTCGAAGCGGCACGTGAGAATTCTCGGCTCGATTGTTCAGGCCCTTGTGCGATCGATGTTCGACGGCGGGCATCACCTCCCGTCTTGCAGCACCATATGAGCGCAATTTGTCGGTGACGATCCGCTTCGGCGTCAGGCCTTGCTTCTTCAGCAGCCTGACCAGCAATCGCCTGGCGGCTTGGGTATCGCGGCGGGCTTGAACGATCTCGTCGAGAACGTAACCGTCTTGGTCAACGGCACGCCAGAGCCAATGTTTGCGGCCGCCGATGGAAATCACCACCTCGTCCAGATGCCAGATATCCTTTCGCGAAGGCCTCTTTCTGCACAACTGCCTGACATAAGCCGTTCCGAATTTGCGACCCCATCTCCGGATCGTCTCATGGGAGACGACGATACCGCGCTCCAGCAGCATCTCCTCGACCATCCTCAGGCTCAAAGGGAACCGAAAATACAGCCAGACCGCACGGGCGATGATCTGCGGTGGAAAGCGGTGGTTCTTGTAGCTTACGGCCGGACTGTTCATCCCAACCCATTACCCGACAACCGTTAAGCCGCTGACAACGTGACATCACCCCTACCACATCTGCTGCAGATCCTGGCCAACTACAAGGGCGAGAAGGTTTGTTACGGCGATGTTTGTGTTGCTCCGCAGACGAATGTTTCGAACGGTGCCACGCCGAAGGCGGAGCAGGAGAACCCGGCTGAAAGAGGAGCTCTTGAATGACCTTCTATTCCATTTGCACCAAAGCTCGGCGTCTTCTCGTTGCGAGGGGCGCTAATCGCCAGCTCAGATGAAGGACGCTTCCGCGAAGCATCGCCAAACGGGCATAAGCGGATCGTGATCGGCAAATCCCCATGCATGCGGTCGCCTGTCCCGTTGCGAATTGGCCAATGCTTGACACGCACGTCAGCGAGGCATATCTCAGCCACGGTGCTAGCACTCTCGTGTGAGGAGTGCTAGCACGTCCACCGGATCGATGAAGATCCGCACTGTCACTTGATCGAGGGATTAGACAATGGCAAGCACCAATTTCCGTCCGCTGCACGACCGCGTCGTCGTCCGCCGCGTCGAATCTGAAGAACAGACCAAGGGCGGCATCATCATTCCGGACACCGCCAAGGAAAAGCCGCAGGAAGGCGAAATCGTCGCCGTCGGTTCCGGCGCTCGCGACGAGTCCGGCAAGGTCGTCGCTCTCGACGTCAAGGCTGGCGACCGCGTTCTGTTCGGCAAGTGGTCCGGCACCGAAGTCAAGATCAACGGCGAAGATCTGCTGATCATGAAGGAAGCCGACATCATGGGCATCATCGGCTGATCCAGCCGATCGCTTTTCCCGAAATTGCTGACAACCCTATTCTGGAGTTTTCAAAATGGCAGCTAAAGAAATTAAATTCGGCCGCACCGCGCGCGAAAAGATGCTGCGCGGCGTCGATATCCTCGCTGACGCAGTCAAGGTAACGCTCGGCCCCAAGGGCCGTAACGTCATCATCGATAAGTCCTTTGGCGCTCCGCGCATCACCAAGGACGGCGTCTCGGTCGCCAAGGAAATCGAACTTGACGACAAGTTCGAGAACATGGGCGCCCAGATGGTCCGCGAAGTTGCTTCGAAGACCAACGACATCGCCGGCGACGGTACCACGACCGCGACCGTTCTGGCTGCGTCGATCATCCGCGAAGGCAACAAGGCGGTTGCCGCCGGCATGAACCCGATGGACCTTAAGCGCGGCATCGATCTTGCCGTTGCTGAAGTCGTCAAGGATCTCCAGGCCAAGGCCAAGAAGATCTCGACCTCGGAAGAAGTTGCGCAGGTCGGCACGATCTCTGCAAACGGCGACCGGCAGGTCGGTCTCGACATTGCCGAAGCCATGCAGAAGGTTGGCAACGAAGGCGTCATCACCGTCGAAGAAGCCAAGACCGCCGAAACCGAACTCGAAGTCGTCGAAGGCATGCAGTTCGACCGTGGCTACCTCAGCCCGTACTTCGTGACTAACCCGGAAAAGATGGTTGCTGACCTCGACGACGCCTACATCCTTCTGCACGAGAAGAAGCTCTCGAACCTGCAGTCGATGCTCCCGGTTCTCGAAGCTGTCGTCCAGACCGGCAAGCCGCTGCTCATCATCGCTGAAGACGTCGAAGGCGAAGCGCTTGCAACACTCGTCGTCAACAAGCTGCGCGGCGGCCTGAAGATCGCTGCCGTCAAGGCTCCGGGCTTCGGCGACCGCCGCAAGGCCATGCTCGAGGACATCGCCATCCTGACGGGCGGCACGGTGATCTCCGAAGACCTCGGCATCAAGCTCGAGTCCGTTACCCTCGACATGCTCGGTCGCACCAAGAAGGTTTCGATCTCCAAGGAAAACACCACGATCGTCGACGGCGCCGGCGCCAAGTCGGACATCGAAGGCCGCGTTGCCCAGATCAAGGCGCAGATCGAAGAAACCACCTCCGACTACGACCGCGAAAAGCTGCAGGAACGTCTTGCCAAGCTCGCCGGTGGTGTTGCCGTCATCCGCGTCGGCGGCTCGACGGAAGTCGAAGTGAAGGAAAAGAAGGACCGCATCGACGACGCCCTCAATGCGACGCGCGCTGCTGTTCAGGAAGGTATCGTCCCCGGCGGCGGCGTTGCCCTGCTCCGTTCCTCCGTCAAGATCACGTCCAAGGGTGTGAACGACGACCAGGAAGCCGGCATCAACATCGTTCGCAAGTCGCTGCAGTCGCTGGTTCGCCAGATCGCTGACAACGCTGGTGACGAAGCTTCGATCGTCGTTGGCAAGATCCTCGACAAAAATGACGACAACTACGGCTACAACGCCCAGACGAGCGAATATGGCGATATGATCGCCATGGGTATCGTCGACCCGGTCAAGGTCGTCCGCACGGCTCTGCAGAACGCAGCTTCGGTTGCTTCGTTGCTGATCACCACGGAAGCCATGATCGCCGAGCTGCCGAAGAAGGACGCTCCGGCAATGCCCGGCGGCATGGGGGGCATGGGCGGTATGGACATGATGTGATAAGGCGACAGCCTTAGCACGATCCATCCGGATCCGAAGGGCGGCTCTCGAGCCGCCCTTTTATTACTCAACAAAAGACGTTAGCGATCTCGTTGAGACAGCTGGATCCGGCGCTGCATCATCCGGCCTGCTGCCACCTTCTTGGACGTAGAAGTTCTGGCATGGTGATCGTCGCCGGGCGGGCCGTCATTCCGGCCGGCGGCCGGCTGTCGGATTGTCACCTTCCAAGCCGCAGGGGCGTTAGGAGCGGGATCGACCGGGATCTTCATCTGACCCGTTTGGTTGCCGGAAGAGGCTTGTATCCAGGACAGGGGCGATGACGCGAGGTCACGGGAAGGGAAGAATAACCAATATGAAGGCATCACAACCGAAACTCTGAAGCGGGAATCTTCTAGACTCCAGCTTCGAGTTGCGAGGGGGCGCGCTATGGCGAACGCGATATCCGTTCCAAGGGAGGTCTCGCGCGGGTGATGTCACGTTGTCAGCGGCTTAACGGTTGTCGGGTAACGGGTTGGGATGAACAGTCCGGCCGTAAGCTACAAGAACCACCGCTTTCCACCGCAGATCATCGCGCGTGCGGTCTGGCTGTATTTTCGGTTCCCTTTGAGCCTGAGGATGGTCGAGGAGATGCTGCTGGAGCGCGGTATCGTCGTCTCCCATGAGACGATCCGGAGATGGGGTCGCAAATTCGGAACGGCTTATGCCAGGCAGTTGTGCAGAAAGAGGCCTTCGCGAAAGGATATCTGGCATCTGGACGAGGTGGTGATTTCCATCGGCGGCCGCAAACATTGGCTCTGGCGTGCCGTTGACCAAGACGGTTACGTTCTCGACGAGATCGTTCAAGCCCGCCGCGATACCCAAGCCGCCAGGCGATTGCTGGTCAGGCTGCTGAAGAAGCAAGGCCTGACGCCGAAGCGGATCGTCACCGACAAATTGCGCTCATATGGTGCTGCAAGACGGGAGGTGATGCCCGCCGTCGAACATCGATCGCACAAGGGCCTGAACAATCGAGCCGAGAATTCTCACGTGCCGCTTCGAAAACGGGAGCGGATGATGCAGGGATTTCGATCCGTCGGCGGCTTGCAACGGTTCATATCGATCTTTTCGGCACTCCGAAATCTCTTCGTCCCCCCGCACCAGAAAAACTCAGCCCTCGCCATCCACATCCATCGGATCCGCGCAATGGCGCAGTGGAAAGCCGTGACCGGCGCAACCGCCTGACGTCTCACACAAGCGCCTTGTTCCGACCTTGATCAAATAACGTGACATCGCCAGTTCAGCAGCACGAGAGGGCGACAAGCTTGACCAGAGAGAGACGAATCATTTAACTAATGACGGAATAAAAATGTCTTTTGACGAAAAACCCGTCAGGATTGATGTTGTGCCGAAATTTAAACTGACAGTCGACCATTCTGCACATGCGGTGTGGGTAGATCACCCGACGGGATCAAAAGTCCTGAATCTGACTCGAATGGAGTTCAAGCTCGTAGATTGTATGGCCCGTCACCCCGGTCGTATGTACGAGCGCGATGAATTGATTGCCTACTGTTGCCCAGAGAGTGAGACGCTCCATCGAACCATTGACTCTCATATGTCCAATCTGAGGTCCGAACTTGCTGCCGCAGGCGCTCGTTGTCTGCTGGTGACTGTCTGGGGATCTGGATATAAGCTGGACATTGAAACCGGCGTGTACTTTGTCTCGCCGCGTGGCTGAGATAATGATCCTATTGGTGGGAAAGGGCGGAAAGCCGAGACCGGAGTTCTGCGGTTAAGTCCATGTTCGCATTTGAATTTAACGGCGGCATGGCGGCATGATTCTTATTGATCAATTCGCCGCGCCGAGTTGCCAAAGAGGGATAGATACTCAGGTGCCTTGTCCGCAATCACAGATGCTTCTCCCATTGCATCGGGATAAATTCGTCGATGGATATCGCGGGCCATTCCAACGGCCTGCTCGTAATCAGCGTACCAATAGATACCTATCACTGGATCATCGAAGTCCGTAACCACAGTTCTTGTTCTAACGGGAGCCGTGGGTGTGCCTTCCAGTGCGAGAACATGCATTGCGTAGTCGATATCAGTTATGATGCAAAGGCAGGGGCTGTGGTCGTCTTCGAGGCAAATCGCACTGATGTTATGTTGATGAAGTACCTCGCGGAGAGAGTCCCTTTTTTTGGCGCTTGCCACCGGCAAAATTGATGCGTCACGAGCCACTATCACGGAACTGGTGTTATGTCCGCAAGCAGTGACGATCGTGCCGGCGACCGCTTCACCGCCCGTAAGCGATTTGCAGTTTATAGTTACCTCGTTCTTCTCCGCATAATCCACGGCCCCGTGGTGAAGCACCTTTGCACCATATCTCGACATCTCGGCAATTCTCCGATAGGCGATCTTTGGGATCAGTTGTGCCTCTGGGACGAGATTAGGATCTGCGGTGTAGACGCCCCGAACATCCGAGTATATTTCACAAGTGTTTTCGCCCAATGTAGATGCAATTGCGACGGCTGAGAGATCAGAGCTGTTCCTGCCGAGAAAAGTCAACTTGCCGGACTGATCGATCCCCTGACCACCTGCAGCAATGACAACGTCATGCTCCTTAAGTGCAGTGAGGATTGGCTTCGGATTCACACAATCTATCGACGCTCGCCTGAAATCCGAATTTGTCTTAATTCCGAGGGTGTAGCCGTTTAATGAGATGACCGATATCCCAAGCCGACTGACTGCAGTCTCCAACATGCAAGCGCTGAACATCTCTCCAGTTGCGAGCGCTGCATCTAGGCTTGATGGCAGTGGATTGCGATCAACGTCGCGCAGAGTATTTTTTAATCTGTCCGTCATTCCAGCCATCGCGCTGACCACGACAACTATCTTGCTCTCGCCTGCTTCCCGACGATCAGCTAGATGCCGAGCAACTGCAATATAGTCTCCGGGCTGCCGAAAACTGGAGCCCCCGAATTTCAAAATGTGTACATTCATGTTCCACTCACTACGTCGTTGGCAATTGCAAGCTGTGCTGTGAGAAGGGCATCGAGTGTGGCTCAGCCCCTGACTTGCTGACAAATAAGAGAGAATGGAATCTTTAGAAACTACCGGGTTTGGTGGGTTACAGTACTAACTGGTCCGGCCATTATCGGTCACATATGGAGCGAGGCGCCTTCGTGATTGTTTCAAAAAATGGATGATTTTTGATGAACCATTGCAGACCATGATACGTTTGCGGTGCCGTTGCAGCCATAAGAAAGAGCGACTGCAACTCTTTTCGATATGATTCGGTTGAACGCTCCAGATCACACGAACATATAGAACGTCTTTGGGGCGTCGCAGCGTCTTGCATCGAAGCTATCTCCACTCCCAACGATCAATTGAGCCACGCTTTGCCGTGTATCTCCTCTTTTGGGCACCCATGCGTGGCCACCCTACCTCACCGTGGAGGTATCGTACTGAGGTGAGAATGTTAGAACAGATTTCACTGAGACATGAGGCCGGAGCGTTGGGCAGTTGTGGGAACGCAGGTCAGCGTTTGGGACCTTACGGGACTACTAATTCTATCGAACCCTACTCGGTTTAGAACACGAATATTCACCGGATGATATTACCTCACCAACACGCTGGTGAGGGACGACCAGAGAGGGGACTCCGATCATGGCACCTAACGTCGGTATGACAGACAAAGCGCTCATGCCCAAGCAGGTTCTCAACCGGAGCCAGCGTCGAGCGATCAACCGGAGCCAGCGTCGAGCGAAGGGCCTCTACGATCCGCGCAACGAACATGATGCCTGCGGCGTCGGCTTCGTCGCGCATATGAAGGGCCAGAAGTCGCACCAGATCGTCAAGGATGGTTTGTTCATTCTCGAGAACCTGACGCATCGCGGCGCCGTCGGCGCCGATCCGCTGATGGGTGACGGCGCCGGGATCCTGGTGCAGATCCCCGACCGGCTTTTCCGCGAGGAGATGACGGGGCCGGGCGTTACCCTGCCGCCGGTCGGCAAATATGGCGTCGGCCATATCTTCATGCCCCGCGATGAAAAGCAGATCGAGCACTTCAAGAAAGTGATCAAGGACGTCATCACCGAAGAAGGTCAGGTCTTCATCGGCTTTCGCGATGTGCCGGTCGACAATTCCTCGCTCTCCAAGGCGCCGGCCATTGCCGAGACCGAGCCGCATCATGTGCAGGTCTTCATCGGCGCCGGCAAGGATGCCGAAAACAACGACGACTTCGAGCGCCGGCTGTTCACGCTGCGCAAGGTGATCTCCAAACGTATCGGCGAGGAGCGCAATTTCTATCTGGTGTCGCTGTCGTCGGCGACGGTGGTCTACAAGGGCATGTTCCTGGCCTATCAGCTCGGCCTCTATTGGTGATGTCACGTTGTCAGCGGCTTAACGGTTGTCGGGTAATGGGTTGGGATGAACAGTCCGGCCGTAAGCTACAAGAACCACCGCTTTCCACCGCAGATCATCGCCCGTGCGGTCTGGCTGTATTTTCGGTTCCCTTTGAGCCTGAGGATGGTCGAGGAGATGCTGCTGGAGCGCGGTATCGTCGTCTCCCATGAGACGATCCGGAGATGGGGTCGCAAATTCGGAACGGCTTATGTCAGGCAGTTGTGCAGAAAGAGGCCTTCGCGAAAGGATATCTGGCATCTGGACGAGGTGGTGATTTCCATCGGCGGCCGCAAACATTGGCTCTGGCGTGCCGTTGACCAAGACGGTTACGTTCTCGACGAGATCGTTCAAGCCCGCCGCGATACCCAAGCCGCCAGGCGATTGCTGGTCAGGCTGCTGAAGAAGCAAGGCCTGACGCCGAAGCGGATCGTCACCGACAAATTGCGCTCATATGGTGCTGCAAGACGGGAGGTGATGCCCGCCGTCGAACATCGATCGCACAAGGGCCTGAACAATCGAGCCGAGAATTCTCACGTGCCGCTTCGAAAACGGGAGCGGATGATGCAGGGATTTCGATCCGTCGGCGGCTTGCAACGGTTCATATCGATCTTTTCGGCACTCCGAAATCTCTTCGTCCCCCCGCACCAGAAAAACTCAGCCCTCGCCATCCACATCCATCGGATCCGCGCAATGGCGCAGTGGAAAGCCGTGACCGGCGCAACCGCCTGACGTCTCACATAAGCGCCTTGTTCCGACCTTGATCAAACAACGTGACATCGCCAGTCAGGATCCTTGAAGCAGGATTTTAGCGACTCGAGGTGCTCTGCAAGGTTCGTGTCAAGTAGATCGTCGAGGCGCATTGCTTGGACATGTGCCACGGTTCCTTCCCTGTCTCGCCCGACAATCCAAAAAGCCTTCCCAGGTAAAAGATCGGAACAGTCTGGACGGAAGTTTGGGTACGTGGGCCGCTTTCCGGGAAGTTTGCTGGTGATCCCCACATATTCCTCAAAGTCTTCGCCCATCGTAATGCTGAGACCGGATCGGCGTGCCAACTCGTTTGTTGCGCAGATATATTTTGATACATCGAGCGTCGTCACGTTTCCGTGCATGTCACTTCTCCTATTCCACCAGTGTTTGCGGCGAAGATCGCTAGAGGGGCATTTCGCCCAACAGATGAGTCGTCTGTTTGGTCACCCCGCCGGCATTGCGGCGTAATCGGACACGCATGCCGCCGCCGTCTACGGCCTATACTCACCGGCAGTCCAATCTCCGCTGCGCTGTCTACCTTCTTCGCAGCCAACGGCGAATATATTCGAGCTTCGCTACTTGGGAGATTGGCAACGGTCATCTGATGATCAATATAAAAGCCGACAGGTTCGCTCATCGTTACCTCCTGAATTTGAGTGAAGCACATGCGGCTTTCGACTAAGCCACGAGTTGGAGCTATTCATCCACCTTACCGCGAGATGCACGACCTTTCTGGACCTTTACGTTCAACATGGCCTACGAGCCAGCTGCGGGCGCCGCCGCTGGCGATGAGCATCTTCTGCTTCAAGTCCGCCACCTCAGTAACATCAGTTTCCGCGACCGTACGCCAACGCGTCTTCGAAGAAAGTTCATGTCTCGCATTGAGCCTCTGTCCGATTTTCGGCTTTTAGAGTCAGACGCTCGCGTGGACAGACAGGTCCAGAATGTCCAGACCACGCTGAAGCATTTGCGCATCGATTGTCAGAGGTGGAAGAAACTTGATAACTTGGTCCTCTGCACCGCATCTCTCTACCACAAGCCCCTCATCAAAGGCTTTGCGAACGATCCTTTCGGCCACGTTGCCTACAGCGCAGTCGAGCGCCAGCATCAGGCCTCTTCCGCGGACGGATAGATTGTGATTTTGGGTGCTTTGCGCTATCTGCCGCAGGCGCTCGCTCATGATGCTTCCTTTTTCCATGACATCGTCAGATAGATTTTCATTCGCCCAGAACTTTCTCAAAGCGCCCGTCGCTGTCACGAGCGCAAGGTTGTTGCCTCGGAACGTCCCGATGTGCTCTGCCGGCTGCCATACGTCCAACTCGGGCTTGAGCAGCAAAAGGGACAGCGGCAGCCCGATGCCACTCAGCGACTTCGAGAGAACGATTATGTCGGGCGATATACCGGCGAACTCAAAGCTGAAGAAACTGCCCGTTCTCCCACATCCTGCTTGAATGTCGTCAACGATGAGGAGAATGTCGTTCTTTCTGCAAATTCGCTCGACCGACCGCAGCCACTTGTCGCTCGCGACGTTTATGCCCCCCTCGCCTTGAACGGTTTCCAAAATGATGGCTGCTGGCAGATCTATGCCGCTGCTTCCATCCGAAAGCACTTCGTCCAGGTATTCCGACGTGTCTCTATCTGGCCCAAAGTAGCCGTCATAGGGCATGAATACGGCGCCGGATGGAGGAAGGCCTGCCGCATCGCGGTAGTAACGATTACCCGTCACGGCAAGCGCGCCCAGGCTCACTCCATGAAAGCCGTTGGTGAATGAAATTATGCTATGCCGTCCAGTGACCTTGCGTGCGAGCTTCAAGGCAGCCTCTACGGCATTGGCGCCGGTCGGACCAGGGAATTGAAATTTATATTTCAAACCACGCGAGCGTAAAATCGTGGCATTAAAATACTCCATAAACTGTCGTTTAGCTGACGTAGCCATGTCCAATCCATGGATTATTGCACTCGATTTCGCGTATTCCACCATAGCATTTATCAAGTCGGGATCGTTGTGACCGTAGTTGAGAGCGCCCGCGCCGGAGAGAAAGTCGATGTATTTGCAACCCTTCTCGTCCTCGATAATGGCTCCGCCGGCCCTCCTGAAAACGGTAGGAAAGGACCGCGAATACGACCTCACGTTCGATTCGAGGTTTTCGAACACAGAAAGCGAGTTGGTGTTGTTGTTAGGGAACACGATCTTACTCCTTTTTGACCGCTGCAAGTTCGGTCTGCTGTCCAAGCTAGGGTCCGATCGGAATTCCGGCTCGGCTCAACGGTGATGACTTGCAACCTTCGTCGTCGGCCCATTTCTTTCAAGTTTCGTGCCAGTCAGCTTCTTTATAGACGACCCATATTATTCACCTGCTATGCTAGCTATTTAGGCGCCCAAATATGGGGCCGAGAAATGCAGGCATGTCGCTGAACCCGCAAATTGTCGTGACAATGTGACCTGCCACTGCGAATTTCCTCCAGAATGGATTTAGAGTTCCGGCCTATTAAAGGACGGACGCATGAAGAAGCAGAGATTTTCGGAAGAGCAGATTATTGCCGTGCTGAAGGAGCAAGAGGCTGGCGCGAAGGCAGCCGACCTCTGCCGCAAACACGGGATTTCAGAAGCAACGTTTTATAACTGGAAGGCCAAATACGGGGGCATGGAGGTCTCTGAGGCGAAGCGGCTGAAGGCGCTTGAGGACGAGAATGCCAAGCTGAAAAAGCTGCTCGCCGAGCAGATGCTGGATGCAGCCGCTCTTCGGGAGCTTCTATCAAAAAAATGGTAGGGCCTGCCGCCAAGCGTGACGCCGTCACGCATCTGAAGACCGTCATGGGTCTTTCGGAACGGCGGGCCTGCCAGATTATATCCGCCGACCGCAAGACGATCCGCTATCGGTCCTGCCGACCGCTGGAGGTTGAATTGCGAGCGAAACTACGCGAGTTGGCCAGTGAGCGAAGACGCTTCGGCTACCGGCGGCTATTCGTCCTGCTTCGGCGGGACGGAGAGCCATCCGGCGTCAACCGCATCTACCGGCTGTATCGCGAGGAAGGTCTTTCGGTCCGCAAGCGGAAAGCCCGGCGGCGTGCTGTTGGCACCCGTGCGCCGATCCTGGTCGAAGCGAAGGCCAATGCCCGCTGGTCATTGGATTTCGTCCACGATCAGCTTGCCTGCGGCAGACGCTTCCGCGTTCTCAACGTCGTCGATGATGTGACGCGCGAATGCCTGGCGGCGATCCCGGACACATCTATCTCCGGTCGTCGTGTGGCGCGAGAACTGACAGCGCTGATCGAACGGCGTGGCAAACCGGGCATGATCGTCTCCGACAACGGCACGGAATTCACGTCGAATGCCATCCTTGCCTGGTCGAAAGATCACAAGGTCGAGTGGCATTACATCGCGCCGGGCAAACCGATGCAGAACGGCTATGTCGAGAGTTTCAACGGCCGCATGCGCGACGAGTTGCTCAACGAGAGCCTGTTCTTCGGCCTCGATCATGCTCGCAGCGCCATCGCTGAATGGGCCGAAGATTATAACAATTTCCGGCCACACTCATCGCTCGGATATCAAACCCCGGCAGACTATGCCGGGTCCATCGCCGCAACCGGCTCCAACGCTGCGCAAGATGAAAGCTTCGCGTTTCCGCCGGTTTCTACCACCCCGCCACTTGGCGTATTCAAAACCGCCGGGGCTCTAACCGCCGCTGGATGAAAGATTAGTGGCAGGTCAAATGTCGTACATCGTGTCTCCATGCATGGGTGGCGCTTTTGGCGTCCGGATCTGATTGCGGTTTTTTCGCCTGCCTGGAAGTGACCACGGCTTGTCTTTGCCAGCCTCTGCGGGCCGTCAAAGGTGTGATGGCTCAGGCTCGGCATTAACGATCGAGCGCACCAAGCCGGGCCATTCGCAACAGGTTGTGCTTAAAATCTTTCGGACGCTCCCCAAGCAGCGCAAAGATGTTCCGCTTTCCACCCTACAGCTCCGCGCGAACTGCTTCGTGACACTTGTACTCGGCTAGTGTCTTCAGCAATTGCGCCAGCAGGGGCTGCTTCACTTCGTCTGGGACGGGCAGCCCCTTTACCAAAGTCACAGCCATTTTGACCAACTCCACTGCCACCTCGTTGTTGCCGATCTCATGGAAGAAGTGGGCCATGGCATCATAGTATTCCGCCCTTGAATAGGCATCTTCCCGCTGACACAGTGTCAGGCTGTGCTCAGACAGCTCCTTGCCCATCGACAAGCGTTTACCAAAAGGAAATCGCGAGTAATCATGCGATGAGTCAAAGAGTTGGTACATCGCTCCAAGAAGCCAGGCTTTTGAGTCCTTCTCATTGCAAGGCGGACAAATTTGCGGAGCATCAGCCAGCCGCCTCCATGTCTTGCAATTCGTCAAGCAGCGTGTCCGCATATAACTCGAACAGGTAGAGGCTTTCCGGCGTGACACTGACGCCATCTTCAAGGGCCGACAGTGCCGTCTTCCAATCCTTAGCCTCTATCGCCGCCCAGATGCGAGCGATCAATGATTGTTCAGGGTGACAATCCATTGCCGACATTGTCATCACCTTTGTCGGTTACGTGACAAGCGTTCCTGTTCTCAATCCCGTATTTTACGCCCCCATAACTGGAATCGCAGCGAATTATTGTTCGTCATCTCAATCGGCCTGCTTGGCACGAATCTTGAAAGCTATTGCTAGGCAGCGGAACGGCCTCCGCATTCGCGTTGCGAGATAACCGCGCATTGCCTCGAACACATGAAGGAACGCCAAACATGGCAGCTCTGCGTCAGATTGCATTTTATGGAAAGGGCGGAATTGGCAAGTCCACTACGTCCCAAAACGCGCTAGCCGCCCTTGTGGACCACGGGCAGAAGATCCTCATCGTCGGCTGTGACCCGAAGGCTGACTCTACGCGCCTGATCTTGAACTCGAAGGCCCAGGATACGGTTCTTGATCTCGCAGCAACGAGAGGTTCGGTTGAAGATCTTGAACTCGAAGACGTGCTCAAGGTCGGCTATAAAGGTATCAAATGCGTGGAGTCTGGCGGCCCGGAGCCAGGCGTCGGGTGCGCGGGACGCGGCGTTATCGCGTCGATCAACTTTCTCGAAGAGAACGGCGCCTACAACGATGTCGACTACGTGTCTTATGACGTGCTCGGTGACGGTGTGCGGCATGTGGTCGACCTCGGAGCATGTAAACCCGCCGCCGAGTTCGACACTCTTCGGTTACACCCTCAGGCGGCCGCAGCGAGCTTTCAATAATGAAGCCAAGATCCAACCACGAGCTTCTAAATGAGGATACCCATGAGAGCATTAGATATTTCTATCGTTGGAGCAACCGGGGCGGTCGGAACGGCCCTGATCCAGTTATTGGAAAAAAGCAAGATTGCGATCGATCGACTGAGGCTGTTCGCCTCCAGTTCGAGTGCGCGTCAACTTAAGTTTCGAGATCAAACATACCCGGTTGAGGCACTCCGCGACATCGGCGATATCGGTGATATCAAAACCGACCTTGCATTCTTCTCTGCAGGCGACGACGTCAGCGCCGTATGGGGGCCCCGGTTCGCATCCCAAGGAGCCTTGGTGATTGATAACTCGAATGCCTTTCGAATGAAGCCTGACGTACCCCTCATCGTACCACAAGTTAACGCGTGCTCACTGACGGTTCGTCCACCGTCTGGAATAGTAGCAAATCCAAACTGCTCCACAATACAGCTAGTTCGGGCACTGCGACCGTTGATAGCGACGTTCGGCGTTCAGCAGATTCTTTTGGCTACCTATCAAGCCGCGTCAGGAGTGGGCCTGCGCGGGATTAACGAGCTAGAAGACGGTGCCGAAGCCTGGCTCGAGGGGAGCACCGGACCCGCTGCGGAGAGCTTCCCTGTCCATCTTGCATTCAATGTCATACCTCAGATCGGAGAGATTTCCCGTGAAGGCGTGGCTCTTGAGGAACGCAAGCTGGTTCAAGAGTCACGGAAGATCTTCGGTATGCCTCATCTGCAGTTAACCGCCACCTGCGTTAGAGTGCCGGTAAAGACGGGTCATTCCGAGGCGGTATACCTCGAGTTCGACGATCATGTTCGACTAGAACAGGTCCGTGAGCTCCTGGCAAATGAACCAGGTGTTCGACTTTATGCTGACGAAATTCGCGACGGATATCCAACGCCGCGCTATCTGGGAGATCCTGCAGATGTTCACGTCGGACGGGTCCGAGTTAATCCCGAGAATCCGCGCAGGCTGTGGATGTGGGTGGTAGCCGACAACATTCAGGTTGGGGCGGCACTCAACGCACTCCTCATCGCACAGCTTGCGATCGCCAACAATTTGATCGGTGAATCATGAAGACGACTATTGTCAAATTCGGGGGCTCGAGTTTTCGAGACCCTTGTCATTATGCCCGAGTTGCTCGGCATTTAGCTGAGCTGCGCGCTGAAGGAGGAAACAAGATTGTTGCCGTGGTCAGCGCAATGTCTGGAATGACCGACGAGCTGAAATCAACCGTGCTTGGCGTCAATAGGGAAGCAACACCATCGAATCTCGATGCGACACTTGCTATCGGCGAGATGCTGAGTGCCTGCCTGTTGGATGCTGCAGTTAGTTGCCTTGGGATTCCCGTAACGTCTTTGAACGGCTATGCCATCGGAATACGCACTAATTCGGACTTCGGTCGCGCGTCAGTTGAAAGCGTCGATCCTCAGCCGATCAGGGCTGCACTTCAGGAGCATGACATTGTCGTTGTCGCTGGTGGTCAGGCAATTGATCAGTCGGGCAGACTAACGTTTCTCGGCAGAAACAGCTCCGATCTGACAGCAGTCGTGATCGCCGCTATGTTGGGAGAGCAAACGTGCGAAATATATTCGGATGTTAAGGGCGTCTACACGGCGGATCCTCATCTTGTATCAGGGGCACGATTAATCCCGAAGATTGGGTATGGGACAATCGAGCAGATGTCGCGGCAGGGCGCAAAGGTGCTGCACCATAGGGCGGTGGATTATGCTAAAAAGCACGCAGTTACCATAGTCTGCAAAGCACTGACTAGTGACGGAGCGGCGACGGGCACGATCATCACAGGCCACGGATACTCCGGTTCCGTGACAGTAGCACGCGACACAGCAGTATTAGCTGTCGCGAGTGTTGCAGAACGCGACACTCTCCTTATGCTTCTTGATCAACACGATATTAGCTCGATATGCTTTGAAGAGGACGGTAGGCCCTGCCTTTGCATCATAACCGACATCGATTTCGCGATGCGCCTTGTCGCAGCGGCAGGCACGCGCGCCGTCGCCATCGGATCAAAGGTCGTGGTGACCGAGCTTAACGGCGCGATGTCGCGCGTCCACCTTCACGTTGACTACGAGAGCGCCATGGCACATGCGCAAACCATCCACGAACAAATGCATCCTGCAGCCGTTGGCGATCTTGTGATTGAGAACGACTGAACAGCGCCACAGGCGACGCCCAAATGGAGGCGGCGGCGAAGTCGCTTGATCTGGCCATCGACCCAGGGATGCTTCGACTTGGTAGCGGGTGATCGCTAGCGGCGATCGCCTGTTCCACCGCTCTGATAACCCTGGCGAGTTCAACATGCAGTCTTCATCGCAGGGACAGGGCGCGGACAGACGCGACCGGTGAATTCGGAAAGGGTTGTAGGTTCCGGACCGGCTCTTTCCCGTTGTTGTGGACGAGGCCACCAAGCCAGAAGTATATATCCAGTTTGCGCGCGCTGCCTTGTAAGGCACGCGCAACGTGCACGTTGACCGGCAGAGTATGGCGCTGCAGGTTCTCGAACATCACGCTGCTAAACGTGACTGTAGACCGCCAGCGGGATTCCGGGTGGCTATCCGTCGATAGCCACATATCGATGTCCTCGATCAGGAAAAACTGATTAGCCTTCATCTTGTCGGGCTCGGTTGAGCTGATGCGTATGGAGCAATGGGCCAGGGCATTCAGCTGCTCCTTGCACGCAGTCAACGGCCCTTTTTTTCCCCCACTGTCGGAGAAGCCCATTTCGCGTACGAAGGCCGTGAAAGTGTCGGCGATTTCGACCGTCGGCGATTTCTGGCGGATGGCCTCGGAGCATAGGTGCATCAGGATCAATCGGGCCTTGGGGCCGAATGGCAGGGTATAGTCAAGCCATGCCCCATCAGGACCCAGGCTACTCCCCGCCTGCACCATAATCCCCATGTTGCCCTGCTTGCGCCTAAACTCGCGCAGATCGATCGGTGGGCGCGCATAAGGCAAGCCACAGATCGCAAGCACGCTATGAAGGTGACGAATATCCGCAGGTCGCGGATGTTCTTGTAGAAAATGGTCATGGGTCAGGGCACGGCGCCGTTTCTCACGCGGCATGGCGCTCAGTTCGACCTCGCGCGCTGCACTTTCCGCGTTGCGGGCCACCTGCTCGGCGATGATCTGGCGGACTTCGACTTCGCGAACAGCAGGGAGCTTGAAACGGCTTGCGTCGCGAAGCCGTTTTCTAAGATCGGCATCCTTGACGATCGATGTCTCAGGCATGGGATTGCAGACATGTCGAGGACAACAAGCGCGCCTGACGCAACGCCGCCAGATCAGCCGAGCCGGTGCAGAAGCAGGCGACCGCCAACTGGCGGATGACGATCCGGAAATGCCCAACAACCGCCTCGGTGGACACCGTTGCCGCGCCCAGCACGCCGGCCGCCTGCCCGGCGATGTCCGCGCCCAGACGGATGGCCCTGGCCACGTCCACGCCATCGCGGATCCCGCCCGGCGCGATCAGCTCCACCGTTGGCAGCACCCGACGCACCGCCTGCACGCTAGCCGGGGTCGGGATCCCCCAGTCGGCGAACGCCATCGCCACTGCACGGTCGGCGTCATCGCGGGCGCGCTCGCCCTCCACCGCGGCCCAACTGGTGCCGCCGGCACCGGCCACATCGATCACCGCCACGCCCGCCTCACGAGCGCACGGGCCACCGAGGCGGATAGGAGCGTCATATAATGCAACATAAAAGACCTCGTGACGAGTTTTCTGACGTGTGACGTGTTTTTGCCGCCTACATACATTTCCTGTGCCAGTCAACAGTCAACAAGCACTTTGCCACGCCAGCAAATTTACGGGCTCCATCGGAGCAGGGATTTCGTCAGCTTTTGGAACAATGGCCCTCAATAACGTCTGCCCTGCTCGCTTGAGATTCCATCGAGGGTGGGTAGCGACCTGCACAAGCACAGACGGCGTGCGTCAGTGATCGAGGCGGCTAGACGCGCCGTGCTTGAGCATGAAGGCCCAGACCGTCGTGCGCTCGCCGGCCCTCAATAGCCGGGCGAGCGCAAGCAAGTCTCGCGATTCGTGACGCGGTCGCCAGGCTTTCTCGCGATCGGCGACGGAGCGACAACCAGGCAGTCATGGCCCCGCGACTTGATGAGCTGGTGGAGGCCGGAACCCGTGGGGCCGGCCTCGTAGCAGCAATGCATGTGATCAAACTTTGCGGCTATACGCTGGATAATGCGGCGCATACTGGCATCCGATGCCTCAACCTCTCTCGGTTCCGGCCAGATTCAGCCATCGCATTCTTCAGCTTGGCAACATCGATTCCGACAAAAGCGTTTCTATAATCTGCCACGGCTCGTCCTCCTGTCGTGAAGATCGGCCCTGAGATTACACACATCAACGAAGTGTTGCTGAATACCCCGCTTAGGCTCACTGAAAGCGGCTTCATTTTGCAGCCGGCCGACCCTGACGTACTGGAAACCGCATCTCGCTGAAAAAAGTGTAGGCGGTGCGCCTACTTAGCTCCGCAGACTTGGTCGCACCTATTTATAGAATCAAAACACCACAAAACATTTCAAAACATATTTCTAAAATCTCAAAACAGGGATTTTCAAATTATTGAGAAGATTTTTGACAGGCTCAGAGCCTCCAGGAGAGCGTTTCGAGGAGCTGACGAGGCATTGGCAAGAGCTATCAAAAACGCTCCTGAGGGCCATGGTAGGGCCGGAGCAATGCAGCCGCCAATCCTTAACGGTCATCAGTTCCTCAGCCTGTATCGTGGCAGTGAGTGAATCACGCTATCAAGGCCGTGGCTGCGGCTTCCCGGGTGGTTCCTCGCGTGTGGCCCCCAGGATCTCGACCACCCCCCGCCGTCGAAGGGCCTGCTCCGATGGAGCCCATAAGTTTGTTGGGGCGGCAAAGTGTTTGTTGACGGTTATTGGCACAGGCAATTGATTTACTCCCCGACGGGATAGACACGTCGCATATTCGGAAACCGTCATGATGCCACTTATGCTGCATTTCAAAAATTACCGCTCTCAAACGGATGCGTCGGGGCGCATCCAGCGCCATGGCAAAGAACTCTAGGATCGCATACGCGCGCGGGGCGCAGCTCTCATATTTTCATTTCCAGACGACATGACCTTGCGCTCGTACTCCTTGGGCGAGGTCGCCGAGATTCTCGGTGAGTCGGACAGTTATCTGCATCAGTTGTAATTGATGGGCCGGGGCCAACACCGGAGCCGCGACGCTCCTATACGCTTCGACAGATCAGCGAACTCCGTGCTTATCTCGCTTCAGCCCGTCCGAAAGAGGCTCGGAAGTTTTGCCCGCGGAGGCGCGATGGTGAGAAACTACAGATCATTCTCAGTAGCCGCCTGCCGGCAAGAACCACTACATCGTTCGATCTGACCCAGGGCCTTGCACATTCCGCGTTCCTGGCGCACGAACACTGTGGAGAACAAGACATGGCCTCTGGCCCCGTCGATCAAAGTGCAGCGCTGGCTGCGCGGCGATCCGCTTTCCAATTTCCAGCTCGGCAAGATATCCATCCTCGATTTCTTTTTCGACTACCTGCGAAGCTTGCGGGCCGGCGCTGGCCCGCCTGGCCCAGCTGTAGGAGAATTACAGCGACATCGGAGTTGATGTCATCGAAGTTGCAGCAGATGAAAAAGCTGCAACAGCTGACAAGGCTAGAGCTCGGGTGCGCCATTGGGTAACCAATGGCTCCCGCATTCGAACATTCGGATCGCGTTCGACTACTCAGGCGAAATGGAAGCATTGGATGGATGCCAGTCTGTCTTTCCGATATCCACGGGTGTTTATTGTCGACCGAGACGGCAGCATCTGCATTATCGGCCACCCGGACTCGCTCGAGGACGTTTTGCCAAAAGTGATTGACGGCAGCTGGCACGCCAGCGCGGAAGCAAAAAATGTCGAAAAGGAGCGCATTGCTGAAGGCGAGATGCATGTTTCAGAGAAACCGTTTCGTGATCGAATTCGGGCGACTGCGGAGATTGAGGATTGGGAGACGGCGCTCTCTGCCAGTGAAGAGGGCACCAACCTGATCCCGGACAGCCTCTCCTTGCGCAAATGGCATGTCGGGATTTGATCGGAGGAATGCGCGACATGGATTCGGGCTGGATGGCGTTGGGCCAATTTGCTCGCGATCCAATTGAACGAAACTCTGAAGATTGGCTTCTCGCGGCGATTCAAGAACTCTTCGGTCTCTATGATTACTCGGGCCTTCCATCTGCGGAACGCTTTTCGATGGGCAAGGAGATCTCCGAACGAATCCTGAGCCTGTACCCGCAGCAGGATGCTCTCTCACGCGCTGAGTCTTACGAGACGATTGCCCGTTACTACGATGAGAGCGGCGACAACGATCGGGCTGTGGATTTGATCGAGCAG
The DNA here is from genome assembly GCF_025200715.1 of Rhizobium sullae. NCBI lineage: Bacteria > Pseudomonadati > Pseudomonadota > Alphaproteobacteria > Hyphomicrobiales > Rhizobiaceae > Rhizobium > Rhizobium sullae. The sequence goes on along the minus strand of NZ_CP104146.1, from coordinate 125,689 downwards.
GCTTTGAATTTCGTAGAGGGAGAGCCTCTCCCGCACGAGGTCAAGCGGAAAGAACTTGGAGCGCTTGCTGCTGATCCTGGCGGAATACAAGGGCGTGGCTCCGTGGAAGCGGTTTGAAAAAAGAACCTGTTGGCGCTCCTCAGGCAGCGTCGACAGGAATTCTGACGAACCATTGAGTAAGAACGTATGGTTGATCCGACCGGATTGTCTTCAACACGTCGAGCAACCGTTGATGAACCGGCCGCAGATGCATCTTCGAAGCTCTTTGCCGACGAGACGACCGCGCCGGTGCTCGATCCGGGGCGCGGTAAGACCAAGACGAGTCAGCTCTGGGCTTATGCCCGCGACGACAGACCATGGCTGGGAACCGATCCACCCGGTGTCGTCTATGTCTATGCACCGGACCGCAAAGCTGAGCGCCCGATGACTCATCTCGACGGCTTCGTCGGCATTCTCCAGGTCGACGTGTGTGGACGCCCGGTAAATGCAAGCAAAATCTTACTTCCGGACCGGCATGTGGTCGGGTTCTGACGTGTGTCCGGCCTCAAAAAGCGACTTCAACACGTCGCGGGGCAATCCGGCTAGACGTGCTCTGGGTACTCATCAACCTAATAATTCTTCTGATCCTGTTTCTGACCGATTGCCCATAATCCTCTTTAGACCTCACCACACGGCACTGTAAACTTAACGCTGCGAAGACAAGATCTGGGAGTGAGGCTTTGGTTCAATCGGCGTGAAGGCGCGCGATTAGGCGCCATGCTTGCATGGCCGCTGCTCGCAGTTCTCGATGGTGGGTGGATGGAAAATCGTGGCGGGGAACGTTAAAGAGGTTGACGATCGGGTCGTGTACGGAAACGAAACGCTGAAGCTGTCGCGCTGACTTGAAGCGCTTCATGATCCTTTCCCGCCGTCGGACGGGTTGATGAGAGTTCTACGCCCGATTGCTCAGGCCCTTGTGCGAGCAATGCTCTGGCGCGCGCCGGGTGCGCCGGCAAATTGCGGAAAGATCGCGATTCCCGGTGGTGTCCGCGCATCACCAGAGCACCGGAAACTCCTCGAACCCGCCAGTGATAATATCTTTGCGCAACTTCAGTTCTTCGGGCGCCACGGCCAGGCGCAGCGTGGGGAAGCGCTGGAAGATCGAACCGAACACCACCTTGAGTTCCAGCCTGGCAAGCGCCTCGCCGATGCAGTAGTGCGGCCCGTAGGAGAACGCCAGGTGCGGTTTTTCGGCGCGTCCGATGTCGAAGTTTTCCGGGTCGTCGAAATGGTGTGGATCGAATGACGTCGCCGGCAGGCCGACCAGCACCTTGCTCTCCGCGGGAATATGGACGCCCGCGATCGTCACGTCCGTCCTCGGATAGCGCATGATGCCGTCCCAGCCCGCGCCCGGCGGGTACATGCGAAGGATTTCCTCCACCGCCTTGTCCACGAGGGATGGATCGCCGACCAGGCGTTCGCGCTGATGCGGATGGCGGGACATGGCCAGCAGGCCGAATTCGATCTGTGCGACGGTGCTCTCGTGCCCCGCCACTAGTATCCCCGCGGCCAGGCCGATCGCCTCTTCCTCGGTCGCCTTGCCCTGGTCAACCGCCGCGAGCAGATCCGTCAGCAGGTTGTCGCCCGGATCCTGGCGCTTGCCTCGCATCTTGCCGCGAATGTAGGTGCGCAATTCTCCCCAGGCCAGGAGCGCCGCGCTACGCGGGCCGCTTTCATGCTGGTGCGTCATCACTTCGTCGGACAGCTCGGCGAAAAAGGCGTGATCCTCGTAGGGTACGCCCATCAGCGCGCTGATGACCATGGCCGGAAGCGGAAAGGAGAGGTAGTGTCGCAGGTCGGCGGGCTGGGGCTGGGCCGCCAGCGTCTCGAACAACTGCGCGGCGATCGCCTCGATCTGCTGCGCGAGCAGCTTCACCCTGCGGTTGCTGAAGGCCGGCGCCACGATCGTGCGTAAGCGGGCATGCTCGCTGCCCTCGTGCGAGCCCAGCCACCCCGGCGAACCGAGAATCACCGTAGCCGGGGTGAATGCCGCCGGCGGCATTCCCGAGGGCCGAAAGGCCGCGTCGGACAGTACCGCCTTAGCTTCCTCGTAGCCTGTCACCCACCAGCCTTCATGCCCTGACGGGAAGCGCACGCGGTGGATCGGACCGTTGGCGCGTAACGCCAACATCTCGGGCGAGGGCTCGATGTGATCGACGCGCCACATCGGCAGCGTCGGCAAGGATTGTCCGGACATGACGGCACCTCACTCTCTATGTGATGAAAGGGCGGAAGGTGACCGGCAGGCGCTCCCGGCGGCCGCTAACTTAAGGCGGCATTGTAGAAGACGTCCTATGCGGCGATTGTCGGCGCCAGATACTCCACCGCACGAACAGCGGGGGAACACGCCGAGAATCTCGGCAACCTCGCCCAAGGACAACGAGCGCGATATCCTGTCGTCTGGAAATTGGAAACTGGCCGTTTGTAGCATGAATTTCCTCGTGACGTTTTATTGTCTTTATATCGTTGTTATCCCGTCACTGGCTAAACCAGTTGCCTGGGCCTGTCAACTCTCAACAGCCAACAAGCACTTGCCGCGCCAACAAACTTACCGGCTCCATCGGAGCAGAGCAGGCCTTTCGTCGCCTGATCTGGCCCTTCAAACCGGACCAGTTTTAGCTAGAGTTTCCCGGTTGCATCCTGGCTAGGGAAGGAACGGAAGACGATGAAGGTAGGACGCTCAGAAGGCGTTCATTCTGGAAGCAAAGTGATGAAGGTGCCTCGGGATCCACGGTGGGCGATACCTTCTCAGGGTATCTTCCCGCGCTTGATCCACGTCACAGCTATCGAGGTCGTGCAAACCTTGGAACGGGTGTGCCGGAACGTCGGCTATTAGAAGACGATCCCTGTCGATCGACGAGCTCATGCTCGTTGGAACTGCCCTTTAAACCCAAGAGCAGGCGGTCGTTGCCCTGGTGGGGCGCATAAACCGCTTCCTGGGCAACCAGGAACGGTATCGACAACACCGCAAATCTCGATGAGTTGTTGCCAGTCCCAGCTGTTTCGGGCGACGCGCTAAATCTCACGCGCGGCCACTGTCAACCTTGCCAAGGCAGATTTCGCCACCATACGGTCAAATCCAGCGCGGATCACGCCACCGGCGGCCGAACTACAAAAGGCGTCTCTCTATATGCGACCAGCCAAGCGCGGCCAGCCGGTCGCGCATGGAGTATTGGAGGGCGCTGCTTTCGCGATTGTGCAGAACCTGGTGAGCCTAATACCGCCAAGCATAGGTGACATCGAACCTGTCGCCGCCGGGACCGATGGCCTTTCATCCCCGTTAGTCGCATAGAACGGCGTCACCGCAGCGGACCGTGCACCCGTCGATCTCCACGTCCTGGTTGGCATTACGGAAAGGCCAATTGGACACTGTGCTGCCCGCAAGGTATGCGGCGTCTCCGTCCCATTGATTATGCGGTTGCAACGGTCAGGTCTTTTGCTTGCTGGTGGTTCTGTGAGCTCGTCGAGGAGTCCCGGACGAGGTCATTATGAGGCACTGATCCGTTGCGCATAGGCCCAGGGCATCAGGGCGTCGATGTCTTTGGCGAGGTGGCCATTTGCGAGGCTGATGAAGAGATCGCGCAGGTAGGCATATGGTTCAACGCCATTCATCTTACATGTGCCGATCAGGCTGGCGAAACGGGCCCAATTACGGCCACCCTCGTCATGCCCGGCAAACAGCGCGTTGCGGCGATTCATGGCTGGGCTGCGGATTGCATTTTCGACGAGGTTGGAGTCGATGTCGACGCAGCCGTCGTCGAGGAATAGCCGGAAGCCGTCCTGGCGTTTCAGCATATAGGCCATGGCTTCGCCGAGGTCGGACTTGCGCGAGACGCGCGCGGCCTGAGCTGTCAGCCAGGTGAAGAACTCGTCCACCAGCGAGCGGGACAGGTTCTGGCGGATAGCCCGGCGATGATCGGGATCACAACCTCGGATGCTGTCCTCGATCTTGTAGAGAGCGGCGATGCGCAACAACGCCTCGTCGACGATGGGCGAACCCTTCTTCGGCTGGGACTTGATCAGTTTTCTGCGGCCATGTGCCCAGCAGAAGGCCAGCCTCAACGGATCGCCACTCGTGCGTTTTGGCGTGGCGAGATGGGAGTAGCCGCCATAGGCATCGACCTGGATCGTGCCGTCGAAGCCGTCGAGGATTTCTGCGGCATATTCGCCTTTACGCCCCGGCCGATAATGGAACACCACGCCCGGCGGCGCAGATCCGTTCCAGCCGCGGTCGTCGCGCAGAATAGCCCAGAGATAGCCAGTTTTCGTCTTGCCGCGGCCCGGATCCAACACCCGGGGCCGTGGTCTCGTCGACATAAAGTCTTGAACTGCCCTGTTTCAGGAGCATGGCCATGCGGTCTACCACCGGCGCGATCGCAGCACCCGTCCGCCCCATCCAATCGGCCAGGACCGTGCGGTCGATCGGCACTCCGTGTCGGGCCATGACTGTCGCCTGACGGTTGAGCGGCATATGTTCGGAAGGCTTGGACACGGCGATCTGCGCCAACAGGGCTTCGGTCGGCCAGCTGCCTTCCAACAGATGTGCCGGCGCCCTGGCCTGAACCACGCCGGTGCGGCCCTTGGGACACGCGTATTTCGGGCGGATCGTGACGATCACCTGATAGCAAGCCGGAATTTGATCGAGCCGTTCCGTCCGATCTTCGCCGATCCGCACCATGTTGCCGCAACCACAGGGGCAAGCAATGCTATCGGGCTCGATCACCCGCTCGACTCGCGGCAGGTGCTCAGGCAGCGAGCGCGCCTTGCGCTGTTTGCGCGGGACGGCCTTTTCGGGATCGGATCCGCTGGCCGCGATCTTTCCCTCGACAACAGCGATCTGGGCCTGTGTTTCGGCAATCGCCGTCTCAAGGTCTTCCAGCGCCAGTTCCATCTGCGCCGGATCGAGCTTTTCCGATTTCGGCCCGAACTTCGTGCGGCGGTAATCCTGAACCTGGCTCTCCAGCTTCTCGATCAATTCCTTCAGCTCGCTGATGAAGGCGTCCTTTTCGGCCACCACCGCCTGCTCATGCTGGCGTGCCGCACGCTCGACCGACAGCTCGAACTGCACCGCCGCAAAGGCTTTCAATACCTCGACAGGAAGGTCCGGGAACTGGCTGAGATCGATCGGTTGCGACATGCGTCTTCATAGCAAATCGAAGCAGAAAAGCCCAATAAAACAATGCCAAAATCAAGCAGGTGAGTCATCCTGCCGCACTCGGCGCTGTTACCCGCCGCGCCATAACTCGTCGCCAGTCGATCCTTCGAACAAGGCTTCGTATTGAGCCCGAGAAAGACGCATCGTTCCATCCTGCACCTTGGGCCAGGCAAAACTGCCCTGTTCCAGGATTTTGTAGGTCAGCACCATTCCGGTGCCATCCCATACCAGGATTTTCAGACGATCGCCGCGCTTCGACCGGAAGACCACGGTGACGCCGGAATGCGGATCAAGCTTCAACTCGGTCTGCACCATCAATGCCAGCGCCTGGTGGCCACAGCGGAAGTCCACCGGCCGCGTCGCGATCAGGATCGGCAATCGTTGGCCCGCGACGATCATGCCGTCCCTCGCATCGCCCGCACCAGGAGGTCTGCGCCTATTTCTACTGTCATGATCCCCGAAGTGATCTCGACCGGCTCCGGTATTGGTGATGCAGCCTCCTTCGGCTCCGTCGTAATCGCCAGGGGCACAAAGGCAGGCACGAATGCTCCGCTATCCTCGCAAGGAACCCCTGCCATCAGTTCCGCAGGCAGCGCCAGAAGTCCCTGACGCGCCTGCCGGCGCCAGTCCGATAGCTGGTGCGCAAGCAGATCATGGCGACGCGCAACATCAACAACCCGCGTACCGGGTTGAAGGCTCTCCGCTACAATCCGCGCCTTCAGATCATTGGGCCATCGCCGGTTTCCACGACGAGGCTCGACAACTTCGCATCGCCCAACAAATCCCTCACCATCCGCCATTCCAAATCTCCAGCTCTTGCCGAAAACCTTCTGCAGAAACCTCAATGTTCAGAAACATGCGGAATCAATGGGGCGTAGGCGGCGCATACGCTGGGATACCGGTGATCGGCTCCATCGCCAACTGGCAGTCAATGCTCTTCGAAAAGCCATTATCATGCGTCGACCAAAGCCTGGCCTGATCCATCACTCCGACCGCGGCAGTCAATATTGTTCAGTTGACTATCAGGCCCTGCTGCGCAGCAATGGCATCCTAATCTCGATGTCAGGAAAGGGAAACTGCTATGATAACGCCATGGTCGAAACGTTCTTCAAGACGTTGAAATCAGAGCTTATCTGGAGGACCATCTATCAGACGCGAAATCAGGCCGAAATTGCCATTGCCCGCTACATCGATGGCTTCTACAATCCCACCCGGCGGCACTCGGCGCTTGACTACCTAAGCCCCGCACAGTTCGAGACACTGGCCGCATGATCTGAAAATGCCTCTCCACTTCTCCGAAGCAAGTCCAGCTTGCGACACGCCCAAACCAGAATTAGCGCACGCCCATTCTTCAGCCGGCAATCATCGCGAGCTCCGTCTGCACATAATCAAAGCGGATCGTACCGACCTGTCGCGCGATCTCATCTGCGCTCTTCTTGAACACGCCGAAGAGGTTTGCTAACACCGCATCATGTTTCCGCTTGTCCATCCCGGATTTCTGCTTTTCCAATCCGTAATCAAATTTTCCCAAGAGTAGTAAGGCGCAGTTTTTGTCGGGTCGCATGCAGAAGACCAAGGCGCCTCTATCCTCAAACTCCTGCATGAGGAACGCATCGTCAGACGCGATACCGGAAGTTAATTCGTAGACCTGCATGAGCCTTGATCTAGTTATTTCATAGTCCTCTGAGCTTTCGATAACGCCTCCCAGCACTAGATATGGCAGTCTGCTGGAACTGCGCAGCCAAACCTTTGTTCCGTCGGCTTTCAGAAATATTTCAACCTCCTACCATTTCAGAAATCACGATCGTTGGATGGGTAGCGAGCGTGGCCGCGGTATGATGTTCTCGAAAGCGCGTCCAGCCACGATCCGCACTTATTGTCGAGCACAAAGCCGGACGCTTCCTGCCCAGATACGACGACGGCCCAATTCAAACCTCCATCATTCGACAAGGCATTGAGCTATCAATGATTCCATATGACCTTGCCCCCTTCTATAAAACCATGGCAACAAAACGCGACTGGTCCGGTCATGACAGCCATGTCTCCGTGCAAAATCTCAATTTTCAGCGATCCAGCTGAAAGGTGAACGACAATTCTGCTGGAGGTCATGAGGCCTCGTTTCAGTGCAGCGTACGCGGCAACGCACGCGCCGGTTCCACATGACTTGGTCAATATCCCAGGTCGCTCCCAGACGGCAAGTCGCAGCGTCTGCTCGTCGAGAACTTCGGCTGCACCCACATTAACGCCGTCGGGAAACAGCGAATCATTCTGCACCACGGGCGCATAGTGCGCCATATCAAGCTCTTCGAGTTGATCGACGAAGAAGACTGCATGCGGATTGCCAATGTTGAGTGCGACACCGTCCTTTAGTGGTCCGCTTTGCAGGGGTAGGTGAAGTGTATCAACATAGTTGGCCAAGGGAATTCTGCGCCAGTCCATACTGATCGGCCCGAGCGTGACGCTGATCTGCATTGATCCCGCCTTGCGGCAGTGAAGGACGCCTGCTCGCGTTTCAATCTGCACCTCGTCCCCGCCGGTCTCCTCGAGGAGTAGATGTGCTACGCAGCGAGTGGCATTGCCGCACGCGCCGACCTCCTTGCCATCGGTGTTAAAGATCCTCATCGCCGCGTAGGCACCGGCCTTGTATCCCTCGTGTGAGGCGTGCTCAATGGTGAGCAGTTGCTCGCCTCCCACACCGGTGTGGCTATCGCAGATGCGGACGATGTCACCCTGATCGAGACATTTTGGTCCGTTCCGCGAATCTAAAATCACGAAATAGTTCTGCAGGCCATGCATCTTGATGAACGGCCAATGCCCAAGCAAGGCATTTGGTGGAGGGCACGAAAGGAAGCTGATGTGTGTCATTTTGTTCTGTCCAGCTTGATAGGGTCTGTAATTAAAAGGAAACCACTTGCGTTACGCCCGTCCGCGTACCTCGTCACAATGATCGACACATGCATTACCCAACCAAATTTAGACCATTAGCTGCCCGGGGGGGATTTGTGCAGCAGTGCTCAGTGTGAGGAAGTCTTCGAATGAGAACCGCGATAGGAAGGAGAGTGGCGCAGTACTGTCAGGGTGCAGCCCTGGAATTGTATTTGCCTCTAGATAGACGGGGGCACTGTCGCGGTAGATAAAGTCTAACCGTACAAGCCCTTTGCAGTTCAATTGCTTATAAAGCATCAGGGCATCATTGCGGACACGTTCTGCCGCCGGTCCATGGAGTATCCTGGATTTGGGACGAATCTTCAGCTGGTCATCAAAAAAACGCCGGCCGTCTGGAATGTCGAACACTACGGCATCGCCAATAACAAACTCAGGGCCAACCTGAAAGATACCGACGGTACCGGATGCTCCTTCGATGAATTCTTCAAGGCGCCATCTGGAGCGGTCACAAGGTTCAATTTGGCTAATTGCCTCCGCAGATGCAGCCTGGCCATCCAACATCTTGATTCCCAGGCTGGACCCCTCATCAATTGGTTTCAGGACCAGCACCTTCGATTGCTGGAGTTCGCCTGGCCAGGTGCGCGGATCTTCCAGCGTTGTTACCAAACGGCCGTAAGGGACTGGATAGCCCCAAGCTCGAAGCAATGCGACAAAGACTTCTTTGTTCATTCCAATTGCAGAGGCTAGGACTGATGGACCGGAATATGGAACACGTAGGGTGTCAAGGAATCCCTGGATCCTACCGTCTTCGCCTCCCGCGCCATACACAACATTTAGCACGAAGTCGCATTGGCGGACGGCACTGAGCAAGTGATCCACCTCGTCTGGGTCCACAACTTCAACTGAACGGCAAAGTTTTTGAAGGTATGGCAATAGTGCATTTTTGGTTTCAAGAGAGCCTCCGCGCTCAGTTGATGAACCTCCAGCAAGAAGAACCAAATCCGACTTGGATAGAACTTCTCGTGCGGCCGAAAGTAGTTTTGAATCTTGCATTTGACAGTCCTCATTGATTGTGAAACCGGAACAACTTCAAAGACCACTTCTCAGTTTAAGTGACGAGCTTTCACGAGACTGTGCTTCCTTCCTTGGCTTCATTGATCACGCTGACACTCCAGAGCGGCAAATTCAGTTGTTAACCGCCGCCCGACCTCTAATGTGCAACAAACATGCCAACTAGCCAAAAAAGCTCAAAGCAGACGATTCGCTTAAAATTCAATGTATGCGCCGCCTCCATCCCGTTCATTGCGCGTGTTTGTGAACATTGAGGTTTCTACAAAGGCTGGTTCGAGTGAGCGGCTATTGTCGCAAGCCACGGCCCATCAGCGCCATTGGCCCATTGGGCGCGTAAGTGGAGCGGACTGCGCTGCATGTGCGCATCAAATCCGCCGCAACTTTGTATTGTTGGGGTACAGTGGAAACGTTGATGCCATGGCTGAAACTTTTCCGGCGATTGCGGGATCAATCTTGACGGAGCTTCCGGGGGTGACGCCTCCAACCCGATCGAGAACATCCGCTATGAGTTCTGCTAGCTCGGAAGCCTCGGCCTCTCCCATGCCTCGAGCGGCAATCGCAGACGTTCCCATCCGAAGACCCGAGGTCACGTTGGGAGATTCTGTATCATGTGGAACGAGATTGCGGTTGGTCGTTACACCGTGATCTTCCAACGCGTTTTGAGCAACATCGCCGGTCAAACCCTTATTCCTCAAATCGACCATCGCGAAGGGAGTGTCTGTTCCTCCGGTGACAATCTGGTAGCCACGCGAACTGAGACCGGAAGCCAACGTCCTCGCGCAGTTCAGCACACGACTTGTATATTCAGCGAATTCGGGTTTAAGCGCTTCGCCAAAACAAACAGCCTTGGCCGCCATCACGTTCGGGTGCGGCCCGCCTTGGATACCGGGGAACACTGCTGAATCGATCTTCCGACCCATGGCCGCATCGCGGCAAACGACCAGACCTCCGCGAGGGCCGCGTAGATTTTTGTTGGTCGTGGATGTCAGGAAGTCGATGTGCGGAAATGGGCTCGGGTACTGCTTGCCTGCGATTAGCCCAGAGAAATGTGCGACATCCGCCAAGGTCGCTGCGCCTACCTCGGCTGCGATCGCCGATACCCTTTGGAAGTCGATTGCTCGTGGATAAGACGAACCCCCGACGATTATGAGCTTCGGTCGATGTTCACGCGCCAGCTGCTCCATCGCATCGTAATCGATGAAGCCTTCATCTGTTGTTCCGTAAGAAACGGTGTTGAACCATCGACCTGACAAGTTGGATTTGAGCCCGTGACTCAAGTGCCCCCCAGAGGCGAGGTCCATGCTCAGCACGGTGTCGCCAGGGCTTAAGGTCGCGAAATAAACCGCCTGGTTCGCTTGGGTACCGGAATGAGGCTGCACATTTGCATGCCCTCCCCCGAACATCGCCTTCGCCCGCTCAATCGCCAACCGCTCGATTGCATCAAAGTTCTCGACGCCAGCGTGGTATCTCTTGCCGGGGTAACCTTCAATCGTCGCAAACACGACCATCGAATTCATGGCTTCACGAGCAGCCCGGCTGAGGTAGTTCTTTGGCGCAACAAGCTCGATTTGACCACGTAGGCGCGCTTCCTCGGCAGCGATGTGGAGGGCGACTTCGGGGTCCGCGTCGGCGAGCGTCTCATCGAAGAACCAAGTATTATCCACCGGCTTATTCTCCTTCCTGCGTTTTTAACTGTACTAGCCGTGCAATTTCAATGCCAGTCCCTTAAAGTCTGTTCAAGAAAAGGCGTATCTGCCGAGCCTTCTTGAATAGCCTCAAAAAATAAGAATGGTTGTGTCAACAACCTGACGCGGGGCTTGTCGAATTCGTGACAATGGTGTTCGGCTCGGTATTCTATTGCACTCAGTTAAGGTCAAATGCTGTAGGTCAGCACCATTCCGGTGCCATCCCATACCAGGATTTTTAGACGGCCCCACGCTTCGACCGGAAGATCACGGTAACCCCGAAATGCGGCTCAAGCTTCAACTCGGTGAGCAACAAACATGCCAACTAGCCAAAAAAGCTCAAAGCAGACGATTCGCTTAAAATTCAATGTATGCGCCGCCTCCATCCCGTTCATTGCGCGTGTTTGTGAACATTGAGGTTTCTACAAAGGCTGGTTCGAGTGAGCGGCTATTGTCGCAAGCCACGGCCCATCAGCGCCATTGGCCCATTGGGCGCGTAAGTGGAGCGGACTGCGCTGCATGTGCGCATCAAATCCGCCGCAACTTTGTATTGTTGGGGTACAGTGGAAACGTTGATGCCATGGCTGAAACTTTTCCGGCGATTGCGGGATCAATCTTGACGGAGCTTCCGGGGGTGACGCCTCCAACCCGATCGAGAACATCCGCTATGAGTTCTGCTAGCTCGGAAGCCTCGGCCTCTCCCATGCCTCGAGCGGCAATCGCAGACGTTCCCATCCGAAGACCCGAGGTCACGTTGGGAGATTCTGTATCATGTGGAACGAGATTGCGGTTGGTCGTTACACCGTGATCTTCCAACGCGTTTTGAGCAACATCGCCGGTCAAACCCTTATTCCTCAAATCGACCATCGCGAAGGGAGTGTCTGTTCCTCCGGTGACAATCTGGTAGCCACGCGAACTGAGACCGGAAGCCAACGTCCTCGCGCAGTTCAGCACACGACTTGTATATTCAGCGAATTCGGGTTTAAGCGCTTCGCCAAAACAAACAGCCTTGGCCGCCATCACGTTCGGGTGCGGCCCGCCTTGGATACCGGGGAACACTGCTGAATCGATCTTCCGACCCATGGCCGCATCGCGGCAAACGACCAGACCTCCGCGAGGGCCGCGTAGATTTTTGTTGGTCGTGGATGTCAGGAAGTCGATGTGCGGAAATGGGCTCGGGTACTGCTTGCCTGCGATTAGCCCAGAGAAATGTGCGACATCCGCCAAGGTCGCTGCGCCTACCTCGGCTGCGATCGCCGATACCCTTTGGAAGTCGATTGCTCGTGGATAAGACGAACCCCCGACGATTATGAGCTTCGGTCGATGTTCACGCGCCAGCTGCTCCATCGCATCGTAATCGATGAAGCCTTCATCTGTTGTTCCGTAAGAAACGGTGTTGAACCATCGACCTGACAAGTTGGATTTGAGCCCGTGACTCAAGTGCCCCCAGAGGCGAGGTCCATGCTCAGCACGGTGTCGCCAGGGCTTAAGGTCGCGAAATAAACCGCCTGGTTCGCTTGGGTACCGGAATGAGGCTGCACATTTGCATGCCCTCCCCCGAACATCGCCTTCGCCCGCTCAATCGCCAACCGCTCGATTGCATCAAAGTTCTCGACGCCAGCGTGGTATCTCTTGCCGGGGTAACCTTCAATCGTCGCAAACACGACCATCGAATTCATGGCTTCACGAGCAGCCCGGCTGAGGTAGTTCTTTGGCGCAACAAGCTCGATTTGACCACGTAGGCGCGCTTCCTCGGCAGCGATGTGGAGGGCGACTTCGGGGTCCGCGTCGGCGAGCGTCTCATCGAAGAACCAAGTATTATCCACCGGCTTATTCTCCTTCCTGCGTTTTTAACTGTACTAGCCGTGCAATTTCAATGCCAGTCCCTTAAAGTCTGTTCAAGAAAAGGCGTATCTGCCGAGCCTTCTTGAATAGCCTCAAAAAATAAGAATGGTTGTGTCAACAACCTGACGCGGGGCTTGTCGAATTCGTGACAATGGTGTTCGGCTCGGTATTCTATTGCACTCAGTTAAGGTCAAATGCTGTAGGTCAGCACCATTCCGGTGCCATCCCATACCAGGATTTTTAGACGGCCCCACGCTTCGACCGGAAGATCACGGTAACCCCGAAATGCGGCTCAAGCTTCAACTCGGTGAGCAACAAACATGCCAACTAGCCAAAAAAGCTCAAAGCAGACGATTCGCTTAAAATTCAATGTATGCGCCGCCTCCATCCCGTTCATTGCGCGTGTTTGTGAACATTGAGGTTTCTACAAAGGCTGGTTCGAGTGAGCGGCTATTGTCGCAAGCCACGGCCCATCAGCGCCATCCGCCATGCCAAATCTCCAGCTCTTGCCGGAAACCTTCTGGCAGAAGAACATGCCAAAGATCGGCAGCTTCCGATCCTTCATCACCGCGCGTCGAACGATTGCTGGGTTCGAAGCCATGCTGTGGCCGAGGAAGGGCAAATTCTGCTCGGCTTCCGCGACGTGCCGGTCGACAATTCCTCGCTCTCCAAAGCGCCCGACATCGCCGCGACCGAGCCGCACCATGTCCAGGTGTTCATCGGCGCTGGCCGGGAGGCCGCGAGCAGCGACGAATTCGAACGGCGGCTGTTCACGCTTCGCAAGGTGATCTCCAACCGCATCTATGCGGAAGCCGATGGTGGCGATCTCGGCTTCTATATCGTGTCGCTGTCGACCACGGCCGTTCGGTCTGTTCCCTCGAAGGGAACGACGCCGACCGGCCGGCCGCGCAAGCGCCTGTCGCACTGTTGTTCAACGCTCGCGAAGAAGCCGTCAAAATCCAAATAGAGCCGTTCGATGGTTTCCGGCTTGCGCATGTCCACTCCTTTCACGAGAACAAAAGCAGAGCACCGGTCGACGGTTCCCCGTCAAGAGGAATTTTTTCTTATCCGCTGCAAAAGAGCTGCTGAACTTGATATCGATGTCGATTTGCGTTTGCGCTTGCATGCTTTAAAAGTGACGATCGGGCGAAGGAATAAGCGGTGGACGAAAAGTTTCGTAAGTTTGCGGACGCGCTGCATCCGAAATTCGATCAACTGATTTTCATGGAGCCCGTGGTGACGGGCAAGCTACCAAAGGTCGTCCCCAGCAGTGGCGTTTACCTCTTCTCGGAAAACGGCACCCATTTGTACGTGGGAAGGACAGGTAGGATGCGAGGGCGCTATGGCGATCACTCCCGACCGAGCGCGAACCACAATGATGCTCCCTTCGCCTTCAAGCTTGCACGGGAAGCAACAGGATTCCTAAAATCTGCTTATAAAACCGGCCCAGAAAGCCGCAAAGGACTATCATCAAACGAAGCATTCAACGAAGCCTTTAGGGCTGCAAAGGCACGCATTCGCACGATGGAATTTCGTTTTGTCGAGGAAATCGATCCCACGACACAATGCCTGCTTGAGGTCTATGCCAGCGTCGTGCTGGCGACCCCCTATAATGACTTTGACAATCACTGATTCTCTTAGCTCGACTTTGTACATTATGCGGCGAAGCAAAGGGCTTGTGTCATGCGCTTGAGTCGGTTTGGTTGAATTTGAGGAACGTCCGGGTCTGGCGGGTACTGTCGATAAATGTCCTGGCCCCACAGGACCATGCGAACCGCGCCGATGGCATCGGAGAAGGTGAACTCTGTTTTCTTGTACCATGCTGCAGCATAGGGAAGAGCGCCTCGGCCAAGCATTTCGCATGCCCAGAGTGTCACGAGACTGTAGAGCGCCAGCAGCGACGGTGTCGTGCGCATGATGGCTTTGTCGTTCCACTGCCGTTGGGTTTCCACGCCAAGATGCGCACGGGTTTCGGCGAAGGTGACCTCGATCTGCCAGCGCCGAACGAAGTAGGCAATGATCTGAGCGGGCTCAAGGTTGACGTTGGTGCTCATGAACGCCTGGGGTTCACGACGGCCTGACGGGTCTCGAACGAGAACCCAGCGAATTGGTCTCGGGGCGTTCCACGCCGATACCAGAGGCCGGTTCCTGAGGTGACATCAAGGGTTTTGTCGGTTTGCTTGCCGTACCAAGAGGATGCGACGATGCGTTGCCACTCGGTCTTCGTGTCTTTGAGGAGCGTTTTCAGTTTCGGCAATGGCCTGCCTTTTTGCGCCGGTCGCCCCAGAGAATGTTCGTGCCTCTGATCCGGTGGAGCAAAGAGACTGGCATCCAGACGCAACCGCGTGATGAGAGTGGCCGTGCCGGGCAGAGCCGCAGCCAGTGTATGAACGGCAAAGCTGCTATCGCCGACAAAGATGATTTCGCGGTCCGGCAGCCAGCGGCAAAGCTGCAAGACGCCTTGCCTTGCCCAATCCGTCAGCAGCTTGTGCTTTCGGCCCTTCTTCTGATCATGACGCTCAGAGGGGCACAGGATCGTCAACACGGGCAGGGCTTTGATGCATTTGGCCCATGGGACAGGGGAAAGGACCATGAAGCTCAACCAGCGCAGGCCGCTTGCCTTGACGAAGTGCCCGTGGCTTGAGCGCACCGGGTCACGATAAATGCCACGAGCGGCGATGCGTTGGCCCCAACGCCGTTCGATTGTATCGTCCATCCCGATCACGACGGGGCCAACGGGCACGAACCTGGCAACGATGATGGATAGCAGGCGGGCCGCCAACAGGCGGGGGTTCCAGCGGGCGCGGTTTAGGAGTTGATGATAGGCGGCAAAATTGCTTGCCTTCGCACGACCGGTAATCCGCAAGCAGGCCGTCACAGTTCGCTTGCCAGGCGAAAGGAGCGCACCCATCACCAGGACCAGCAGATGCTCCCAACTCGGCGCGGTAAACCAGAAACGAAATGGCGACAGCCATTGGCGAAGGATGTGGGGGACCGCGTCTCCCGGCTCACTGCTACGATCATGTTGTTGTTCGCTCATCCATCCGTTCGAATCCGACCAAACGAAAGGTGCAAGGCCGAAACCTGCGGCGAATTGATTCACCCGAGCTGCTCAGCAGCGCCCGAAATCACAACCGATTTTGTACAAAGTCGAGCTTAGAACGGCGGCAAGCCGAGACATAGAAGTCGATGGCGAAGAGCGTTGCGGTCTTGCAGATGCGATCTTTCTAGACGCGATCGATCTTCCTTCCGTCCGCTACGAAGATGGAACTGAGATCTCGCCCCACCTTCGCCTTCGGGATCGCTTCGGCCTGTACGCGGGCGTGCGCCCCGTTAAGGCGTACCCAAACGCATCGCAGCGGCTCGCAGACGCGTTCGAGGCTACGTTCGGTCGGTAGTGGCCGGAATGGGCAAGACCCTGACCGCAACGGCTCGAGCGTCGGCCTTCGCCATCACGTCGCGGACGAACCTGCGCTTCCACACCCAGTAGATGCACGGGAGGCCAGACTCGTCATAGGTCTCGAGCCGGGCCATGAAGTCACCGCCGAGGTCGATGTAGACCGGACAGGTCGCATCCAGCCATGTCCGGCGCGGGCGGACCCAGTCGTATTGATGATGCCCTCGATACGATTCGATCACCTGCTGCCTGATCTCGTGCATGAAGAGCCAGGTCCCGCCCCGGGCGCGCGCCTTCGTCGCCTCCGGGTTCTCAAGCCTGCACTCGGAAAGCCGGACGCACATCCCGACGATCGTGCCGTGCATGTGCCGCTCGGCTTTCTCCCACACGAGGTCCTGACCCAGCTCGGACTCCGGAGCCGGAAGTTCGTGATAGACGTCGAAGTTCTGCTTGAAGACGCTACCGTCGACCACCCACACCAGGTTCCCGTAGAAGGCTTCCCGCGACAGCCGTTCCGCATCCGTCATCGCCGAGTGCTGCACCTCGATAACGATCCCGGACGGGGTCTTTATGTCGGCACGGTGGATTTCCCCGTCGGGCGCCACATGAGAGATCTCCCTGCATTCCTCGGGAAACCTGTTCTTCCATTCGCGGTGCCACGGCGTCTCGTTCTCCCACCATGGATCGCAGTTCCTGCGGCCAAAATGCGCCCAGTGATGCATGATGCGCGCACCGCACTTGGAAATCATAGCCGATCCGCACGTCGGACAGACTCCCCTGCCGCCCGGAAAGGACTCGCGCCGTTCCCCATCGATCAGGGCATACTGCATGGCGCTACTTCCCGAGGCCTTCCAGCGTGTCGGCGACGAAGCCCCAGCCGTCCTGGGTGACCACGAATTCCTGCGCGCTTTCGTCGACGGTCAGGTAGCCCTTCTTGACGAGCGCACCCGCGACCCAGACGTCCGGCCGGAAATAGGTCCCGTGCATCTCGATGCCGCGCAGCGGGATGCGTCCGCCGGAGAAGACGAGGTAGGCCATGAACAGCGCCCCCGTGCGCGGCGTGTCCCTCTTCGAGTCATTGTTGTCCTGACCCCAGTTGCCGTAGTCGGCGAGGTCCTCGTAGGGGAATTGGTTGAAGCTCTTCGCCGAAGAGGGCTTGCCGTCGATGGCGACCGCCAGCGCGTCGATGATTCTCTTCGCAGTGTCCTTCTCGATGTCCAGCATGCCTTGCCACCCGTTGTCGCTGTCGCCGCCGCGTCTCGATGTAGCACAAGTACCCGGGGTGATGTCACGTTGTCAGCGGCTTAACGGTTGTCGGATAATGGGTTGGGATGAACAGTCCGGCCGTAAGCTACAAGAACCACCGCTTTCCACCGCAGATCATCGCCCGTGCGGTCTGGCTGTATTTTCGGTTCCCTTTGAGCCTGAGGATGGTCGAGGAGATGCTGCTGGAGCGCGGTATCGTCGTCTCCCATGAGACGATCCGGAGATGGGGTCGCAAATTCGGAACGGCTTATGCCAGGCAGTTGTGCAGAAAGAGGCCTTCGCGAAAGGATATCTGGCATCTGGACGAGGTGGTGATTTCCATCGGCGGCCGCAAACATTGGCTCTGGCGTGCCGTTGACCAAGACGGTTACGTTCTCGACGAGATCGTTCAAGCCCGCCGCGATACCCAAGCCGCCAGGCGATTGCTGGTCAGGCTGCTGAAGAAGCAAGGCCTGACGCCGAAGCGGATCGTCACCGACAAATTGCGCTCATATGGTGCTGCAAGACGGGAGGTGATGCCCGCCGTCGAACATCGATCGCACAAGGGCCTGAACAATCGAGCCGAGAATTCTCACGTGCCGCTTCGAAAACGGGAGCGGATGATGCAGGGATTTCGATCCGTCGGCGGCTTGCAACGGTTCATATCGATCTTTTCGGCACTCCGAAATCTCTTCGTCCCCCCGCACCAGAAAAACTCAGCCCTCGCCATCCACATCCATCGGATCCGCGCAATGGCGCAGTGGAAAGCCGTGACCGGCGCAACCGCCTGACGTCTCACATAAGCGCCTTGTTCCGACCTTGATCAAACAACGTGACATCGCCACTCCAGCTTATCTGGTCCCGTCCGAACCGGGACTGAGAAGTCTGGCCCCGCCCGAAAGGCCGGGGTCATAACCTCCACGAAAATCTAAAGCCGGAACAGGCTTCGAGCCTGGTCCGGCTTTTTTGCTGCCACACGAGAGGGAGGGATAGCTACTCAGAAACCGGGAGTGTGCCGCTCGCGCATGCCGGTCTCAAGGATGAGCGGTTCCTCCAATTTTCTCCAGCCGCCTACGGCGCCCTCCGAAAATCGGCTCCCCCACTCCCCGGCCCTGCCGGTCGCTTGCGCGATCCCTGACCCCGCCATCCCCTCCTGGCCGCTGTCGTCGTCTTTCACACTCAAGGAGATCAGACGATGACCTACGATATCGAAATCCAGATCGAGGAACTGCGGGCCGAGCTTCGTAACGCCGGCGAACGCCGTCAGATCCAGGCCGAGTTGGATGTCGCTCAGGCGGAGCTTGCGGCAGCCGTCGACCTGCAGAGCGAGACCTTCGATTGGGAGCCCCCTTACTGAGGGGCAACCGACAGCACTGTCGCGGTTCTTCTGTGATCCATTTCATCGACATCAGGGATGGTGCGTCTCGAGCGTCGTGCCGCAACCTGATGCCGCCGGAATTTTCCCCGCCTTGGCTTCCTCGCGCAGCAAAATTCAGTCGTTCTCAGGTCCTCCGCTTCGCTGCGGTCGTTCCGATGCAGCACTCCTTCCCGGTCCGCATCTCATCCCCGCGATGAAGCGCAATCACAGGAGAACCATCATGCAACAGCTCGCCAAGTTCCTCACCGCTACCGGCCGCCGCCTGCGCACTCTCTGCAAGGTCATCGGTCACTTCTTCCGCAACGGTAAGTTCGGTCTGAAGGTCGCGATCAAGATCCTCTTCTTCGTCGACATCGAACTCAACTTCGAGACAGCCTGGAACCGGCGCCCGTAAGGCGCTACCGGCCCGCTCCGGCGAGCCGGTTCCTCAACACCACGGTTCGCGGCGTCCCGACCAGGTCCGCGCCAGGCCTTCCGAGACCAGCCGATCGCCGAGGCTTCGCCCGTCCCGGACAAGAACACGGAGCTCACGACCGTAGCGATCCGTATCGCGGCCTGGCCACGCCTGGAGTTGGAATGGCCCTTCGCTGACGAGCTCGATCAACCGGTCTGTTGCCTTGTTGCCGAGTGCCAGTTCCGAGGCGCATTTCGGGGTGCTGATCTCCGGGGCGTCGATGTCGGCAACCCTCACCTTCTGGCCGCTGATCCACAGCGTATCACCGTCGACGACGCAGTTGTAACGGGCGCCGGACGCACACTTTTGGAACCTTGCGAATTGACCGGATTGCGCCGCTTCAACGTGCGGGACAGCCGAGATGGCCCCTAGCAGAACGGTGGCGGAAATGGCGCCCGTCAAAATTTGTCTCACCTATTTGCCCCAAGCTCGATGACGATAGAAGGAGCGGCACTATCAGATTCTCGGGCGGCGGCTGACCTCGTTCGATAGCCTCGGGCGCGCTTCTGTCGAGTTAGGTCCAGGAACAGGGCAAACGCATCCTGCTCCCGCTCGAAGTGATGGATCAACGTCTGGCCCTTGGCGCCGATCCGGCCCCATCGCCGGGTCAGGCAAAGTTCACCGAACAGGTTGGCGTCGATCGACATCGAATAGAAGCGAGCCATGTTCTTGGCGTGGTCCTTGCGTTCGACATAGAGCTGGTACGGCTGTGCGATCATGGCCGAGAATCGCGCGTTCGGAGTCCACGGTCCAACGACAATTATGAATGTGTTTTGGGTGATCGATTCAATCTGGTGAAGCTTTCCAAGGGCGAGGTCCTGGGCGATCCGCTTCGGCGTACGGCTCTATTCGCCACGACGAATGAAGCCTGCAAGCGGTCTTCGCCCGTTCGGGTCACGATCCTCTCGCGGTCGCGGCAGCACTCATCAGTACCCGAGATAGCCGAGGATATCTGCGCCATAATATTCGCCCTCCCCATCGGCATGAGCAATGACCTCGCCAGTGGCTTCATCGACCAATGCCTTGTCATCTTCTCGGACGGCCGCCGCCACTTGACGGATGCGGCATTCCTCGATCGCCTCCTCGGCCGTAACCTGAGCCTCACAGGCTTCCCAATATCGCATTGACGGGTCCTCTTACGTTCAGATCGGTTCGGGCGAAACCGGGTCGTCGACAACCACTTCGCCCTGCTGAAACCTGTTCTCGCCGACGCAGGACCTCATGTCCGATCGGCGAAACCAGATCGCACGACCGCACCGGAGTGGCGCGTTGCCGGCGGTGAATACGATCTGCTCGTCAGCGCGCATGCGCAGGACTTCGTGCGGCTGGATCAGCTGTCTCGAGGCAAGCTGCTTCGAGCGGGTTCGAGAGGATCCGCGTGATTGGAAACTGCGGCTGACCTGATCGATTTCGACTGTCGTCGTGCCGCAGCGGCGTGAGATATAGTCTGCGGTTTCCGGATCGTTGATCGCCGCGAACGAAATCCAGCTGGCGCTCTCGAACCACTTGCTGGAGGCATCCCGTCCGCCATAGGTTTCGCGCAGCTGGCCGATCGACTGATAGATCATCGTGAGCGTGATGCCGTATTTACGGCCGGCATCACGCGCCGTCTCCAGCACCCGCATGTAACCGAGCCTTGCGACCTCATCGAGGAGGAACAGTGCCCGGCCCTTGATCGCGCCATCGCGATTGTAGATCGCATTGAGGAAGGAACCGATGATAACCCGCGCCAGGCCGGCATGGGTCTCCAAAGTCTTGAGATCGATATTGATGAAGACGTCGGTGTCGCCATCGGCCAGCGCTTCGGTGGAGAAGCTGGAACCGGACACCAGCGCGCCGTAGTTCGTATAGCTCAGCCAATGCGTTTCCTTGATCGCATTGGCGTAGACGCCGGAGAAGGTCTCGGGCGTCATGTTGACGAAGGCGGCGACATTTTCTTTCACGAAGTCGGAGGCTGAATTGTCGTAGATCTCCTGCAGGCGTGCACGAAGCTTTGGCTCCGGCTCCGAGAGATTGGCGCGAACCTGCCGCAGGGTCTGATGCTTCTTATCCGTATGCCCAGACAGGCAGACATCGGCGATCATCGCGGTCAGAAGCTGAAGACCAGATGCGCGGAAGAAGTCATCGCGGACGCCGGTCGCTCATGATCCATGATGCGACGGCGGCGATGTCCTCTTCCTTGGTGCCGCCGTGGCGACCGATCCAGTCGAGCGCGTTGAAGCCCGAACCCGCGTTTTTCGGATCGAGGACGATTACACGCCGGCCGGCCTTGCGCCGGTGCTCCATCACCATCGGCGCAACCTCGTTGGAAGGGTCGAGCACAACCAGTGAGCCTCCCCATTTGGGGTCGTTTGCGGGAGGGGGCGGAATCCTACGCTAAGGCTTTGGCCATCGATATTCGCCCGTGAGGTTTATGTGTTCCCATCCGAGAGGAGAGACGTGGGTCAGCAGATCGGGCGATAGCCGCGCTTCTGGCTGGCGACGACTTCGCCGAGCTTCAAGGTATTCCAGAAGATGATGATGGCGGCGAGCAGGTTCATGCCGGCAATGCGGTAGTGTTGGCCTTCGGCGGACCGATCGCGGATTTCTCCGCGCCGATGGAAGCTGATGGCTCGTTTCAGGGCGTGATGGGCCTCGCCCTTGTTGAGCCCGATCTGGGCTCGGCGTTGCAGTTCGGCATCCAGAATCCAGTCGACCATAAAGAGAGTCCGCTCTATGCGGCCGACCTCGCGCAAGGCTGTGGCGAGTTCGTTCTGTCGTGGATATGAGGCGAGCTTACGCAGAATCTGGCTGGGTGCGACACTTCCGGCCGCAATGGTCGCCGCGATGCGGAGAACGTCGGGCCAGTTGCGTTCTATCAGGGCCTGATTGATCTTTCCGCCGATCATGGTTCGTAAATGCGCCGGCGCGGCCGAAGGATTGAACGCGTAGAGCTTTTTGGATGGCAGGTCCCGGATACGTGGGGCGAACCGGTAGCCGAGAATGGCACAGGCGGCAAAGACGTGGTCGGTGAAGCCCCCGGTGTCAGCGAATTGCTCGCGGATATGGCGACCAGCGTCGTTCATGAGCAGACCATCGAGGATATAGGGCGCTTCGCTTGCCGTTGCGGGGATCACCTGGGTTGCGAACGGAGCATATTGATCCGAGACGTGACTGTAAGCCTTCAAACCCGGCGTATTGCCGTATTTCGCGTTGACCAGGTTCATCGCTTGGCCTTGCTCCGTCGCCGCGAAGAACTGGCCGTCACTCGATGCCGAGATGCCGGTCCCCCAGAATTGGGCCATCGGCAAATTGGCTTGCGCTTCTACGACTATGGCGAGCGCCCGGTCATAGGCTTCACCCTCGACATGCCAGCGCGCAATGCGGATCAACTCCCAGAAGGTGTGGGTGTTCGTTGCGTCCGCCATCTTGCGCAGGCCGAGATTGATCCCCTCCGCAAAGATGGCGTTCATCAATCCGATCTGGTCTGCGCAGGGCGCTCCCGTGCGGAGATGGGTGAAGGCTTCGCAGAAGCCGGTCGCAGCATCGACTTCCAACAGCAGGTCGGTAATGCGTGTCGGTGGTATCTGCTTATAAAGGTCGAGAACCAGGTCCTCGGCGCCGACCGGCGCGGCAGCCGCAAGCTTTTCGATGTGCAAGATACCGTTTTCGATCGACCCGCCTGGAATCGTGCCCGCGCGAGCGGCGCGGCCGAGCTCCCGCAGCCGGCTATCGAGGCGCGCTTGCCGGTCGGCCAACCATTCCTCCGGCCGTAATGGCACGGCGAGACGGCCGCTTTCCGCCACGGCTTGCGCAGGAACGAGTGCCTGTTTCAGATCGCCATAGCGCCGGGACCGCACCAGCCAGACATCTCCGGATCGGAACGCATCGCGCAGGTGGAACAGCACCGCGATCTCCCAAAGTCGGGTATCGCCAGCCGGCTGGGCACGAAGATGACGATGCCATTTCGAGCTTGGCCGCAGAAAGTCGGGATGCACTGAAACTCTTGCACCTCCACGTAGCGCCGTCACGGCGTCGAGCAGCGGCATCGCGACCGGCGCAGCCCGAAGATCGAGCAGGCGCAACATACGAGGAGCATAGCGGCGGAAGCGATGATAGCCGTCAAGCACATGATTGAGCGGGTCGGCCGTCATGGTCGCTGTCAGGCTGACCGCCGTGGCAACCAGGGTTTTGAACCTGTCCCAGCCCTCTCCATTGCCGATGACGGTTTCCAGCGGCTGGCCGTCATCCTGTGCATCCACTAAGGCTCCACCGATTTCGGCGAAGGATTTCAAGGTGGCGCGCACCGCAGTCGCTTCGTCCGCAACCTTCTCCTGGCAAATGCGCTCCGAAGCCCGGTAGAGCTTGCCAACGATCCGATCATGGGTTTCGATCACGGCGTCGGCGAGCATCGCCTGCCATTCCGATGCGCAAACGGCCAGAATCGCTAGCCGTCTGTCCTCCGGAAGATCACGCATGCCATCGGCATAATACCGCTCGCCCTGCCTGCGCAGCCGCGCCACTCGATGGGCAGGAATGTTGACCAGAATATCTTCGGGGAGATCGAGCTGTCGCAGGTATTCCAGCCGGTCGAGAAGCCGGTTGACCGACGAAGAGTTCGAACCGGGCTCGAACCGCCGCAGCCACACGAACCGGGTCACACGATCGTCAACCGTATCCTCAAGCAATGCCCGCAACTGCTCCCGGATCGACGGAGACAGACGGTCGGCAATTCTTGTCTCGATCCGCCGCTCAGCATCGACCAGAGCCGTGGCGCAAAGCCGCTCGATCGTCGATGTCGCGGGAAGAACAGTGCGGGTGCGGCGGCACTCGACCACGAAACGACGGGCAATGTCCTCGTTCGACACCGCCATCTCGGCTTCCCGGAAAAGCCAGTCCTTCAGTTCACGAGCGCCACGGCCGGAGAACGTGCGGAAGCCGTAAAGCATCCGCAGTTCAGCAAGGTGCTCGTGGCGCGTCTCCTCGCGGGCGGCATAGTCAACAAGATCGTCGGCATGCAGGCCAAGCTGCGCTCCGATGAACTCGACCACCTCCGCCGGAATCAGCTCTCCCGGAGCCAACACCCGTCCGGGGTAGCGCAGAACACACAATTGCAGGGCGAAACCGAACCTGTTGTGCGGTCGTCGGCGGTACCTGATATGCTCGAGGTCCTCGTCGCTCAGCGTATAGTGTTTGAGCAAATCTGCCTGCGAAGTCGGCAGGCGCAACAGCGCGTCCTTCTGCCGATCGGTTAGAGTGACACGACGCGGCATCCATGTTCCTTTTTCAAAATCAGATGATGTTCAAGACGCTTTGTTTATGATGCTGGTTAAGATACAGTTCTGGGGAACAAGGCAATTGCGGTAATGCGCCGCCTCAAACCACCGTTTAAGAAACATGCTGATAGGATATGCTCGCGTTTCCAAAGCCGATGGTTCCCAGTCTCTGGACCTGCAGCACGACGCCCTGCGCGCCGCCGGCGTTGAGCAGGACAATATCTATGAGGATCGCGCCTCTGGCAGCCGTGATGATCGACCGGGCCTGACTGGCTGCCTCAAATCGTTGCGTTCCGACGATGTGCTGGTCGTCTGGAAGCTTGATCGCCTCGGGCGGTCGCTTACCCATCTGGTCAATACGGTGAAGGATCTGTCCGACCGCAAGATCGGCTTGCGGGTGTTGACCGGAAAAGGAGCCGAGATCGACACCACGACCGCATCTGGCCGCATGGTGTTCGGCATCTTCGCCACTCTGGCCGAGTTCGAGCGAGACCTGATCCGTGAGCGTACGATGGCTGGTCTTGCCGCAGCCAGAGCACGAGGTCGCAAAGGCGGTCGCAAATTCGCGCTCACCAAAGCGCAAGTTCGCCTCGCCCAGGCCGCCATGGCGCAGCGCGATACATCCGTCTCCGATCTCTGCACGGAACTCGGGATCGAGCGCGTCACCCTCTACCGGTATGTCGGCCCTAAAGGCGAACTTAGGGACCATGGCAGACGACTTCTGGGTCTACCGCAACCGGAGCAATCGAATGCCGATGACTCATAAACTGACAACAATTTTGGCTATATGCGTTGCCTTAACCCTCTCCGCCTCCGTAGCAGATGCAAACCCGCAGCTGCGGCAGATCACCGATGCGGCTTCGGCGGGCTGGTCTGTCGAGGGGTTGAAGGCCACCCACGGTGACGCCATGGAAGGCGGCAAGCAAACCAGCCTTTTTGTTGATCTGCGCCAATTCGTAGCTGCCGCCCTCTGACGTGCTTGTATGAGGTTGGTGGCGCGGACAGAGGATCGATTCAACAGGTGGGGCCTTGCGGGGTCCGCGCTCCTTCATATCCTTGTGGGCGTCTTCATACTGCTTTTGCCTGCCGCGCCGAAACTGCCCGAGCAGCAGGAGCAGAGCATAGCGGTGGAAATCGTGACCCTTCCCCCTCCCCGAACCGATCAACAGGAGAAGCCCGCACGGCAACCTGATCTTCCTCCTACACAGCAGGGCGAGGGCATGCCGGCGGACACGCCCGAGACGACGTTAAAGACGCCAGCAGTTCCAGAGGTGGTCCCGGACGAGGTTCATCGTCGTGATGAAACGCCGACACTGGTGAAGCCGTCGCGCATGCTGTCGGAGACGGTGCTGGACGATCCAAGAAGCCGAAATACCAGACAAGAGCTTGCGATGCTCAGGCCCGCGGATCAGATCGAACAACTATGCAATTTGGAAGCCATGGCTCAGGTCGGAGCGTGGAGCGAAGAGTACCAGCCGGATCGCGTCGTGGCCTATGCGATGGCCGACCCGAAATTATCGGGAAACTCCTTTTCGGCAGAGGGGGCGGCTCTGCACAGCAAGCGAGATTGGTATAGGTTGCGATTCAAATGTGACCTCACCCCGGATCATAAGAAGGTCGCGGCCTTTGAATTTCTCATGGGCGAGCCAATACCGAGAAGGGAGTGGGCCGAGCATAGTCTTCCCACCGAAGATAAGCCGCTTGATTAGGGGCGGTAGGTATGGGCCGATCGCGTACTGTGTCGCGACGCCAAGGAATGGAGTTTTAGAAGCATATGCGCTTGTTTTCGTGCGTTCTCGTTTTTTTCGCAGGTATGTTTGTCAATGCTCATGCTGCATCCCGGCAGCAATTTACCGTGCCGACGCCGGCCGGCCGTGTTCTCGTCGAGAGCTTCGGGAACTGCGCGAATGCGACATGTCCGGCCGTTGTGATCCTAAGTGGCAGCAAAGGCTTCGGGGCGTCCGTTTATGATGAGATCGGCCAGACGTTCCGGACGGCGGGTTTGAATGCCTATCTCGTCCATGTTCTGTCGGCGGCCGACCTCGACGCTATCGCCACGGCGGGTAATGCGCGGACGCGTATCGCCTATTATGCACAGGGGCTGCCGGGCTGGACTTCCGCCGTTCAAGGCGTGTCCGCCTATCTTGAGAGCCAACCGCGCCACGGCGGCAAGGTTGGCGTCCTCGGGATCTCGCTTGGCGCGCAAATCGCCTCGGCTGCTTCGGTCGGACGATCCGATATTGGCGCTCTGGTGTTGGTCGATGGCGGATTCCCGAACGGTTATTCAAAGCCTATCCGTCCATTGCCGCCGCTGCTTTTGATTTGGGGAAGCGCCGACCGGACGTTTCCCTTGTCGATCGGCCGCGAGTTGCAACGGACAGCGCAACAGCTTGGAGGGCCTGTTACCCTTGATGCTTACGAAGGCGGGGCGCACGATTTTTTCTTGAGATCGGGGACCCGGAACGCCGGCGCAGCTCACCAGAGCGCGGCCGATTTTCTGATGTCGCATCTATCGCGATAGTTCTGGAAGCTTAGCGTAGGATTTCGCCCCCTCCCGCAAATGCCCCCATAATCGTTGGGGGTTCGTCTTATCCACGAGCAATCGACTTCAAAAGGGTATCGGCGATCGCAGCCGAGGTAGGCGCAGCGACCTTGGCGGATGTCGCACATTTCTCTGGGCTAATCGCAGGCAAGCAGTACCCGTGACCTTGCCCCCAAGTTTTATCCAGTTTTCAGTTCGCTCCGGCGGTTTTTGGTTGCTGCATTTGGGGCGGTAGCGGCGGGTTGCGGTGCGGAGCCATTTCGGCTGCGCAGCACCGCATCACGTAGCGGGTTGATGGTCTGAGCGAACTCGGTCGGTGTCAGCCAGCCAAGGCCGGAGTGCGGTCGATGATCGTTGTAATCGCTGCGCCAGTTTGAAAGCGCTGATCGAGCGTGGGTCAGTGACGAGAAGAGCGTTTCATTCAAGAACTCGTCGCGCAGCCGCCCATTGAAGCTTTCGATGAAGGCGTTCTGGATCGGCTTGCCTGGTGCAATGTAATGCCAATCGACCTTGGCCCGATCCGTCCATTGCAGGATCGCATTACTGGTGAACTCGCTGCCGTTGTCACTGACGACCGTCCTGGGTTTGCCACGTTCCTCGATGATCCGATCAAGCTCACGGGCAACCCGCAGGCCGGAAAGCGATGTATCGGCGACGAGGCCCAGGCATTCTCTGGTGCAATCGTCTACGACCGTCAGAACCCGGAACCTGCGACCATCGGTGAACTGATCCGACACGAAGTCCAGCGACCAACGATCATTTGGCGGTCATTGGGATCAGCATCGGTGCTCGTGTGCCTATCGCGCGCTTGCGCCCGCCGCGCTTGCGCACGGTCAGCTTCTCCTCCCGATAGAGCCGGAAGAGTTTCTTGTGGTTCACAAGGTGTCCCTCGCGCCTGAGCAGCACATGAATGCGTCGATAGCCGAAGCGGCGGCGTTCATGCGCCAACGCCTTCATGCGCTCGCGAAGGCCCTGATCGTCGCTGCGTCTGGTGTCATAACGGATCGTCATGCGGCAAAAACCGATGGCTTTACACGCCCGCCGTTCGCTCATCCCATGTTGGTCCATCAGATGCGCGACAGCGTTCCGCTTTGCTGCGGGCGTCACCATTTCTTTCCCAAAAGGTCTTTCAAAGCAGCATTGTCGAGCATGGCATCCGCCAGAAGCCGCTTCAGCTTCGTGTTCTCGTCCTCCAGCGTCTTCAGCCGCTTGGCTTCCGACACCTCCATGCCGCCGAACTTGGCTTTCCATTTATAGATGCTGGCATCGCTAACGCCGTGTTTGCGGCAAAGCTCCGAGACCGGCGTGCCAGCCTCATGCTCTTTCAGGATGCCGATGATCTGTTCGTCTGTGAAACGGTTGCGCTTCATTCCCTGGTCCTCTCAATGGGCCAGAGCTTACTTCAAAATGGATTATTTCAACGGGGCAAGGTCACCTGTCGGACCAGATGTGCCAGAAAATGTCGGGCCGGATCATCAATATCCACCATTCCTTCCTGCCGAGCTTCAAGGGTGCCAATCCCTACAAACAGGCCTATGAGCGCGGCGTGAAGCTGATCGGCGCGACGGCGCATTACGTCACCGCTGATCTCGACGAGGGCCCGATCATCGAGCAGGACATTGCCCGCATCACTCATGCGCAGTCGGCCGAGGATTATGTCTCGATCGGCCGTGATGTCGAAAGCCAGGTGCTCGCGCGCGCCGTGCATGCCCATATCCATCACCGCACCTTCATCAACGGCAACCGCGCCGTGGTGTTTCCGGCAAGTCCAGGATCCTATGCCTCTGAGCGCATGGGTTGAGATATGGCAAACGCGATTGTAATCGACGGAAAGAAAGCGGCGGCGAAGGTTATCGACGCCGTGCAGGCCGCAGCATCGGTGCTTGAGGCCGAGACCGGTGTGAAGACCGGTCTGGCCGTGGTGATCGTCGGTGATGATCCGGCGAGCCACACCTATGTCAGCGCCAAGGGCCGGATGGCCAAGGATTGCGGCTTCAATTCCGGCCGAGACGACACAGGACCAACTCGCAAAGCTGGTGGCCTCGCTGAACGAGGATGCGTCCATTCATGGCATCCTGATGCAACTGCCGCTGCCGAAGCATTTGGATGCCGATGCGATCATCCAGTCGATCAAGCCGGAGAAGGATGTCGATGGCCTGCATGTGGTCAACGCCGGCAAGCTGGCAACGGGCGATCTCGCGACCGGGCTGATTTCCTGCACGCCAGCCGGCGCGATGCTTTTGGTTCGCTCCATCCACGGCAAGGACTTGTCGGGGCTCAATGCTGTCGTCATCGGCCGCTCCAACCTGTTCGGCAAGCCGATGGCGCAATTGCTGCTGAATGCCAATGCGACTGTCACGACGGCGCATTCGCGGACGAAGGATCTCGCCTCCGTGGCACGCGCGGTGCCGATATCCTGGTGGCGGCCGTCGGCCGTCCGGAGATGGTGAAAGCGGACTGGATCAAATCAGGAGCAACAGTCATCGACGTCGGTATTAATAGGATCGATGCGCCGGAGCGGGGCGCGGGCAAGAGCCGGCTAGTGGGCGATGTCGCCTATGATGAGGCATCCGAAGTCGCCGCAGCGATCACGCCTGTTCCCGGTGGTGTTGGCCCGATGACGATCGCCATGTTGCTGGAGAATACCATCATAGCGGCTTACCGCGCAAACGGCCTGACGCCGGAGCTCCTTTAGGATCGAGAAACGTCGCCAAGGCGAGATAGGGACCCATTATGCCACTGAGCAATATCCCATCCAACCTCATTCTCCCAGCTGTGCTCTTAATTGCTGCTTCACGGTTGCCGTCACTTCGTGAAGCACTTTGACGAATAGATCGGCGTGGGTAGATCGAAGCCCTTCCGCTG
The DNA here is from genome assembly GCF_025200715.1 of Rhizobium sullae. Classification (NCBI taxonomy): domain Bacteria; kingdom Pseudomonadati; phylum Pseudomonadota; class Alphaproteobacteria; order Hyphomicrobiales; family Rhizobiaceae; genus Rhizobium; species Rhizobium sullae. Next base: position 95,872 of record NZ_CP104146.1, on the reverse strand, counting down.
GCCTCCAGAGAGTAACCTGGTACGGTACGCGGACACTCAGCCTCTTCAGGACGACACCTTTCTTGCAGTAGTGAGCAGCCGTAAAAGGGTTAACGATCGAAACGCCTACTCCAGCCGCGACCATCGAGCAGACGCCAGTTGCGGTTGTTGTTTCTACCGAATAACGGCGCGAAATTCCTTCAGCATCGAAAATGTCATCGAGCTTGCGGCGATAAGGATCTTCTTGCGAGAAGTACACGAACTCCACGCCTTCAAAATCGCTCGGTCGAATGATATTTTTTTCCACCAAACGATGCCCTGCTGGAAGCACGCATAACAATTCGCCGACGTCAATTTTCTCAGTCGTCGTTACGTCGTGCTCATAGCTTCCCTCGGTCAATCCGACGTCAAACATTTGAGTGGTGAGGTCGTGTCGAAGTGGGACTTCTTCGAGCGAGTGAACGGAAAGAAGGACCCGCGGACGACTATCGAGAAACCGCCTCGCCACGACGGGCATAAGTGCTTCTGCGTAAGCAGGGATACAGGCAATCCTAAGATAGGCACCGTCATGACCCCTAATCGCGATCGCCACGCGGCTGATTTCCTCCATTCCCACAAACGAGCGAGCAACCACCGAATGAAGCAGTTGCGCCTGATTCGTGGGCGTCAGTCGTTTGCCAAACCGATTGAAAAGATCAAATCCGATCTGTCGTTCAAGGTCCCGCAACTCGCGGCTCACAGTAGGCTGGGATGTCCTCAGAGAGGTTGCGGCTGCTGTAACGCTCTTATTGACCATGATAGCATTGAAGATCTCCATCTGGCGCTGGTTAATCCGCACGTTTTCCCCCTTGTATATCGAAATTAAATCAATGCCGCATCCGCAGTGTACCTTTTGGCATGATCTCTGTCGACAGGGTTGAGATTTTTAGCCGACCAATTACCAAAATGATTCGAAGGGGGCGTGTCTCAAAGATTTTCGGGGACTCGCTTCAAACTGCCGTCCCTTGAAATCGTCCTTCGATTGGCGTTTCAGATTTTCGGCAATGGTATTGAGAATCATGAAACGGCGCTCCAACAAATCGGAGCGATTCATCATCCAAATCCGCGTTAACAGAGAAACTTTGCGACACGCCCGACCATTCCCTATCCGTAACGTCACTTGCATGACGCCCTGCCCGTCGGCCATATTGGTGACGGGTGAAATCAGTCCAGCCCATTGCGGTCTCCATCGAATCCTCGCGAGAGTGCTATGCTGAGACCTTGAAGTCGACATCAGCCAAACCCGGGAGAAGAATCCCGTTCGAGTGGCGGCAGTCGAGCAGTTCACCCCTTTGGACAGATCGGCGGCGAGGATGTTTCAATCTGACCAATTAGCCACTTCTCAAACTGCTCGGCGCCCACCTGGGCACGCTTCTTTTCAGGACGAACGACGTAATACGCGTTCTCTGTTGACATAGGGTTGTCCAGGACGGACATGAGCGTGCCGTCGCGAAGTTCGCGCTCGATCAGGTAGGTAGGAAGAAGCGCAACACCGAGGTCGGTGATCGCCGCAGATGTGATCATGGACAATTGATCAAAGCGAGGTCCTTGATATGCGTTCGACAGTGGGATGCTATGATACGCCGACCAGTCCGTCCAAAGCTTTGGTCTCGTGATCAAGTGTAGTAGCGTAGCGTCCTGGATCAGATTAATGTCTTGGCGGAGACGATACGCTGAGTTTCGCGCAGCCACCGGCAACACGGCCTCGTGGCAAAGAAAAGCGGCGGTCGCACCTGCCCATGTAGGTTGCCCGAAGTGGATAGCCAGATCAAAGTTCTCCTCCGAAAAACTGAATGGACTTGAACGCGACTCAATTGATAAAGCGGTATCTGGGTGCGTCGCGAGGAAACTGCTGAGCCGTGGTACCAGCCATTTCGCTCCGAACGTCGGGAGCGTGGCAATCCGCAAGGACGAGGTCATCTTTCCAGCTGCCACGGCGCCGATCATCAGCCTCTCGGATTGCACGAGCAGCTGTTTGACCTCGGGTAAAAGGCGTTGACCGGCATCGGAAAGCACGACGCGGCGGCGGACCCGCTCGAACAGCGTCAATCCTGTCTGTTTCTCGAGTTCAGCGATCTGCCTACTAATAGCACCTTGGGTGAGATGTAGCTCCTCGGCCGCGCGCGAGAAGTTCTCATGCCGGGCGGCGCACTCAAACGCTTGCAGATTGACTATGTCTGGGATCAGGCTTCTGCGCATCTATTCCATTTCCTCATCAACATAATAGGAAGCCTCACAACACGACAAAAAAATTCGGCCTATTGTGATCATCAGGAATAATAGCCACTTACAAAAGGATTTCCACCATGACGGCGAAGGTTTCCGCTAGCGATATCCGTACCTCGTTTTCGAGTGCAATGTCCGCAATGTATCGGGATGAAGTTCCGGCCTATGGCACGCTGATGGAACTGGTGGCTCGCGTCAATGACGAGACGCTGACAAGCGATCCCGAGCTCAAGGCCCGGCTCGAGGCGACCGACAACCTGCAACGCATTTCCGAAGAGCGCCACGGCGCCATCCGTCTCGGAACGGCGGCGGAACTTGCCATGATGCGACGCATCTTCGCCGTCATGGGCATGTGTCCCGTCGGCTACTACGATCTCTCGACAGCGGGTGTGCCGGTTCACTCGACGGCTTTCCGGCCGGTGGGTGAGGTCGCCCTCAAGCACAATCCCTTCCGCGTCTTTACATCGCTCCTACGCCTCGATCTGATTGCGGACGAAGCCTTGAGAAATGAGGCAGCAGTTATCCTCGCCGAGCGCCAGATCTTCACGCTGCGCGCCGTGGAGCTGACGACGAAGGCAGAGGCCGAGAGTGGCCTGTCTGAAGAGGATGCGGAGCAGTTCGTCGCCGAGGTCCTCGAAACCTTCCGCTGGCACGACAAGGCCAATGTCGCTCTCTCTATGTACCACCGCTTGCACGATGCCCATCGCTTGATCGCCGACGTGGTGTCGTTCAAGGGGCCGCATATCAACCACCTGACACCGCGCACGCTGGACATCGACAAGGTGCAAGCACTGATGCCGGAGTACGGCATCGCGCCCAAGGCAGTCGTTGAAGGTCCGCCGACACGCAAATGCCCGATCCTCTTGCGCCAAACCTCGTTCAAGGCGTTGGAAGAGCCGGTCTCCTTCCAGGATGGCAAGGGTGGCTGGAAGGACGGTACCCACACCGCCCGCTTCGGCGAGATCGAGCAGCGCGGCGTGGCGCTCACCCCGAAGGGGCGTGCGCTCTATGACAAGCTGCTCGACGATACTCGCAAGGTCGTTCGTCCCACGGCCGATGGCTCTAATGCCGTAGCCTACGAGGCCGCTTTGGCGGATACGTTCCAGGCTTTCCCGGATAACTGGGCCGCAATCCGAGCCGAGCGACTCGGTTATTTCAGCTACTCGTTGACCGAGAAGGCGAAGATGTCTCTTCCTTCGGGGACCAGAGATCGCGATACACTGATCGCGGAAGGCTTCATTCGTTTCGACCCGATCGTCTACGAAGACTTTCTGCCCGTGAGCGCCGCCGGCATCTTTCAGTCCAACCTCGGTGACGGCGCGCAGCAGGAATTCATCGCCAGCCCGAACCAGAAGCGGTTCGAGGCGGATCTCGGCGCTGAAGTCTTGAACGAATTCGATCATTACGAAGGCATCGAAAAGGCTTCGTTTGAAGCCTGCCTCAAGGCACTGCAGACGCGGGCCGCCGCCGAGTAATCTTTGCCCGAACCCGCACAGTCCACGGAGTTTCCACTGATGAATATCGCTACCAAAAACCTCCCCATCGCCGAGGAAGCCGCTGCCATCCTGGAGCGTCTCGGCGTCGAAAGAGCCGCCTATACCGGCGGTGACTTGAAGGCCTTTTCACCTATCACCGGCGAGCAAACCGCAAGCCTCAAGACCGTCACGGCCAGCGATGCGGCGGCGATGATCAATCGCGCAGACAACGCCTTCCGTGCTTGGCGTCTCGTGCCTGCGCCCAAGCGCGGCGAGCTCGTGCGCTTGTTCGGCGAAGAGCTTCGCTCTGCCAAGTCCGATCTCGGTCATCTCGTGTCCATCGAGGCGGGCAAGAGCCCATCCGAAGGCCTGGGCGAAGTGCAGGAGATGATCGACATCTGCGATTTCGCGGTCGGCCTTTCCCGCCAGCTTTACGGCCTGACCATCGCGACCGAGCGCCCTGGGCACCGGATGATGGAAACCTGGCATCCGCTCGGCGTCATCGGCATCATTTCGGCCTTCAACTTCCCCGTCGCTGTGTGGGCCTGGAACACCGCACTGGCGCTCGTCTGCGGCAACAGCGTCGTCTGGAAGCCGTCCGAGAAGACGCCGCTGACCGCGCTGGCCGCGCAAGGCATTCTTGAACGTGCTCTCAAGCGCTTCGGTGAGGGGCCGGAGGGCCTCGCACACGTTTTGATCGGCGACCGCGCCATCGGTGAAGTGTTGGTCGATCATGACAAGGTACGCCTGGTTTCGGCCACGGGTTCGACCCGCATGGGCCGCGAAGTCGGACCGCGGCTTGCCAAGCGCTTTGCACGTGCCATCTTGGAGCTCGGCGGCAACAACGGTGGCATCGTCTGCCCGTCGGCCGATCTCGACATGGCGCTGCGCGCCGTCGCGTTCGGGGCCATGGGCACGGCTGGCCAGCGCTGCACTTCGCTGCGTCGACTCTTCGTCCACGACAGCGTCTACGACAAGCTCGTGCCGCGCTTGAAGAAGGCCTATGCCAGTGTTTCCGTCGGCAATCCGCTGGATGGCGGTGCACTCGTCGGTCCGCTGATCGATCGGCTCGCTTTTGATAACATGCAGAAGGCACTAGTCGAGGCGAAGATGCGTGGTGGCACGGTTCATGGCGGCGAGCGCGTCGAAACCGGCCATGCTGATGCCTATTATGTCAAGCCGGCTCTGGTCGAGATGCCGGCTCAAGACGGTCCGGTGCTAGAAGAAACCTTCGCGCCCATTCTCTACGTGCTGAAGTACAACGATTTCGAAGCCGTGCTCGCCGACCACAATGCGGTGGGTGCCGGGCTGTCGTCTTCCATCTTCACCCTGGATATGCGCGAAGCAGAACGCTTCCTCGCGGTTGACGGCTCAGATTGCGGTATCGCCAACGTCAATATCGGCACGTCCGGCGCCGAAATCGGCGGAGCATTCGGCGGTGAAAAGGAAACCGGCGGTGGCCGCGAATCAGGTTCCGATGCTTGGAAGGCTTACATGCGCCGCGCCACCAACACCGTCAACTACTCGAAAGCTCTCCCCCTGGCTCAGGGCGTTTCTTTCGACATCGAATAAGGCTGAACGTCATGACGATTACGACAAAAGTTGAGGAGGCGGGCTTTCGGCCAGCCTCGCGGATCGCTGGTGTTGGGGTGTCCAAGATCCTGCAGATCGGCGCCAAGGCTGCCGCGATGAAGCGCGAAGGGCTGCCGGTGATCATTCTCGGCGCGGGCGAGCCTGATTTCGATACTCCGGACCACATCAAGAAGGCCGCGAAGGTGGCCATCGATGCGGGCGAAACCAAGTATACTGCCCTCGACGGCTCGCCTGCTCTGAAGCAGGCCATCGTCGGCAAGTTTCGCCGTGAAAACGGGCTCGACTACAGCGTGGACGAGGTGACCGTCGGCGCCGGCGCCAAGCAAATCCTGTTCAACGCCTTCATGGCGACGATCAATCCGGGTGACGAGGTCATCATCCCCACCCCTTATTGGACGTCGTATTCCGACATCGTCGAAGTGTGTGGCGGCACCTCAGTGCTTGTTCCCTGCGATGCCGGCGCCCGTTTCCGCCTGCAGGCTGAACAATTGGAGAAGGCAATCACGCCAAAGACCCGCTGGGTACTGCTGAATTCCCCTTCCAATCCGTCGGGGGCCGCCTATAGCGCCGAAGACTACCAGCCGCTGATTGAGGTGCTACTGCGTCACCCGCAGGTCTGGCTGATGGCCGACGACATGTACGAGCACATCATCTACGACGACTTCACATTCGTGACGCCGGTGGCGCTGGAGCCTCGGCTGAAAGAGCGGGTGCTGACCATTAACGGTGTATCGAAGGCTTATGCCATGACCGGGTGGCGCATCGGTTATGCCGGTGGACCCAAGGCACTCATCAAGGCCATGGCGGTGATCCAGAGCCAGGCCACGTCATGCCCGTGCTCCGTCAGCCAGGCGGCCGCAATCGCCGCGTTGAACGGTCCGCAGGAATTCCTCAAGGACCGGCGGGCCAGCTTCAAGCAGCGTCGTAATTTGGTGGTCAGCCGCCTGAATGCCGTGGATGGTCTGGAATGCCGCACGCCGGAGGGCGCATTTTATACCTATTCTGGCTGTGCAGGCGTGCTAGGCAAGACAACCCCAAAGGGTAAGAAGATCGTTACTGATGCGGATTTCACCGACTACCTCCTGGAGGAGGCGCATGTCGCCGTCGTGCCGGGATCGGCCTTCGGTTTGTCGCCTTTCTTCCGCATCTCCTATGCTATGTCGGAGGTGGAACTTGTGGAGGCGCTCGATCGGATCGAAACGGCTTGCGCGGCTTTGCAAGGATAAGTTGGTCGAGCCATGATCCCGCGTCTCGAACATCCCGTTTCCGCTGAACCCGTTTCGGCAGGTTTCTTCGGGCAATTGATCGAAGCCGGCTTCGCTGGTGATATCGAGACGCGAGCCTCCACGCGCACCGTCTATGCCACGGACAATTCCATCTACCAGGTGGAGCCGCAGGCCGTTCTCTTTCCCCGTGGCGCGGAGGATCTGCAAACCCTTGCCCGCCTGCTGGCGAAGCCGGCTTTTGCTGGTCTTGTGGTCGCACCCCGCGGCGGCGGCACGGGTACGAACGGACAATCACTGACGAGCGGCATCGTCGTCGACTGTTCTCGGCACATGAACCGCGTGCTTCAGATCGATCCGGTCCGGCGCGTGGCTCGGGTGCAAGCGGGGGTGGTCAAGGACCAGTTGAACCGAGCTCTGAAACCATACGGACTGTTCTTCGCCCCTGAGCTTTCTACGTCTAATCGCGCCACGATCGGCGGCATGATCTCCACGGATGCGTGCGGGCAAGGATCATGTCTGTACGGCAAGACGTCGAACCACGTGCTGGCACTTCGGGTGGTGCTGATGGACGGCTCGGATTTCTGGTCTCGGCCGGTAAGCAGCCAGGAACTCGCGGAAAGCCTTGCCCGGAAGGATAGGATTGGCGACATCTATCGCACGGTGGAGCTAATCACGCGGGGAAAGCGGGAGCGCATCGACGCGGTCTTTCCCAATCTCAACCGCTATATGACGGGCTACGACCTCGCCCATGTGCGGCGCGACGACGGCCTGTTCGATCTCAACGCGATCCTATGCGGGTCGGAAGGAACGCTTGCGTTGATCGCCGAGGCGGAGCTCAATTTGTTGCCGATTCCGACCAACACCGCGCTGATCAATATTCGCTACAGCGATTTCAACGCGGCACTCGAAGATGCCCGTAACCTGACCGCGCTCAAGGTCGCATCGGTGGAGACTATCGACGAGAAGGTGCTGTCGCTTGCCAAAGCCGACATCGGCTGGACGGCAATCAGCCGGTTCTTTCCTGAAGACGACGGACAACCTCAGAACGGAATCAACATCGTCGAAGTACTGGCCGACAACGCGGCTGAGCTCGAGCGTAAACTCGAGCATATCGTGGCGGCTCTCGACCTTGCGCACAATGGCAGCCGCCTCGGTCACACCATCGCCCGTGGGCACAAGAATGCCGAAGCCATCTGGACGATGCGCAAGCGGGCGGTGGGGCTTCTCGGCAATGTCGAAGGAGCGGTGCGACCAGTACCGTTTGTCGAGGATACGGCCGTACCGCCGGAGAACCTGGCGGCCTATATTCGCGAGTTTCGTGCCCTGCTCGACGGCTTCGGTCTGTCCTATGGCATGTTCGGCCATGTCGATGCGGGCGTCCTGCATGTGCGGCCGGCGCTCGATCTCGTCCGTCCGGACCACGTCCCGCTGGTCCGGCAGATCAGCGATGCCGTGGTCGCGCTCACGCGCAAATATGGCGGGGTCTTGTGGGGCGAGCATGGGAAGGGCGTGCGGTCGGAATATGTGCCGGAATTTTTTGGCGACCTTTACCCCTGCCTGCAGGACATCAAGCGCGCCTTTGACCCTCAGAATCGGCTCAATCCGGGCAAGATCGCCAGCGGCGATGATACGCCTCTGTTGAAAATCGACGAGGTTCCGTTGCGCGGCGATTTCGACCGCAGCATCGGCACTGAGATCCGCTCCGCTTTCGACAATGCCGCCTATTGTAACGGCAATGGCGCTTGCTTCGATTTCGACGAAACGAGCCCAATGTGTCCCTCTTACAAGGCGACGGGCGATCGGCGGCAATCACCCAAGGGGCGGGCATCGCTGATGCGTGAGTGGCTCCGACTTCTGGCTGAAAAAGGCTGTGATCCTCGTCGCGAGTCCGAGCGGCTGCGCAAATCGCCGGGTCTCCGGCAGTTGCCGCGACGCCTGTTCAATTCGCTGAACCCAGCTAATGATCAAGATTTCTCCCATGAAGTGAAGGCGGCGATGGATAGCTGCCTCGCCTGCAAGGCCTGCGCCGGCCAGTGTCCGGTGAAAGTCAGCGTTCCATCCTTTCGGTCGAAATTTCTGGAGGTCTATCACGGACGCTACCTGAGGCCCCAGAAAGATCCGCTCATCGCCTCCATTGAAGCCACACTACCACTCTTGGCGCGCGTGCGCCCCCTGTACAATCTCGTAGCATGGACTGCGCTTGGTCAAAAGCTTTTGGGTCTTGCCGGCCTTACCGCCCTGCCTGTCCTGCCAGCTCTGTCGCTGGAGAAAGAAGCAAAGCGACTGGGCGTTGCTATCGCGAGGGCGGAAAATCTGGCGAAACCCGAAGAGCGCAAATCCATTGTTGTCTTCGTGCTAGATGTCTTCACCGCACATTTTGATCCTGAGGTGGCACTTGCCGCTGTAAGGCTTGCCCGCGCTCTGGGATTCGTGCCGATGCTTGCAGCACCGCATGTCAATGGCAAGGCTTTGCATGTGCACGGCTACCTCGCCCGTTTCGAGCAGGCCGCGCGGCAGACCTCCCTTTATCTTCAGGAGCTTGCCGACCTGGGCGTGGCGCTGGTGGGGCTAGATCCCTCCATGACCCTCGCCTTCCGTAGTGAATACAAAGCGCTTGCCGGCGCGCCTCTCAAAGCAACGGTGGCGCTACCACAGGAATGGCTGGCCGGTGTGCTAGCGCGTGCCCCCATGCAGCCGGCCGTCGAGTCGCGGGACATGACGCTGTTTGTGCACTGCACTGAGCGAACAAATGCCGCAGCGTCCGTTGGCCAATGGAAGTCCGTTTTCAGGACATTGGGAATCGAGCTTCGGGTTGCCGATACTGGCTGCTGCGGCATGGCTGGCACGTTCGGCCACGAGATACGCAATCGCGCGGTGTCCGAACAGCTTTACGCGATGAGTTGGAAGCCGGTTATCGATAAGACGCAGCGTGGGGACACTCTCATGGCAACAGGTTATTCCTGCCGTTCACAGGCGAAGATCATAGATGGCTTGAGCCTGCCGCATCCGCTCCAGGTGATCGAACGCCTGATTACCCAACGTGTTAATAAGTGACCGTTCGAACCCGTCTCACTGGCGTGAGATGATATGCTCACCGACTTATTCGCGTTGACAAAATGATGGACGAAAGCGTGCGTTCAACGCCGTCGATCATGCCAATTTCGTCGACAAGCTGATCAAGCTCAGAAATCGACGGCGCTTCAACGACCGCGATAAGATCAAACGTACCGCTTACGGAGTGCAGCGACTTAACAGCGTGAATGCCTTGGATTGAAACGCAGACCTGTGCCAAGACCTTCGGCGCAAGAGTGATCATGACATGTGCTCTGGCCAAGCCCAACGAGTAGGCATCAGACAGCCGCAGGCCGTATCCCGCAATCACACCCTCTCGCTCCAAACGCTCGAGCCGCGCTTGAACCGTCGTCCTCGACAAACCCAGCTTTTTTGCCAGGCTCGCAACCGGCGCGCGCGCATTTTCGCCCAGCAGGTCTAGCAGTTCTCGATCCTTGCCCGTGATATTCATGTGCCACCTGACTTTCCGACAATACTCTACAACGATTTGCTTAAAACAATGCATCGAAAAGAGCAATTCGCCACTATTATACGGCGTTATTCTCCTTCAAATTACTGAAATCCAAATTCTCAAACGTAAGGGGACTTCAATGCAGGACGTAGTTGTCATCGGCGCAGGCAAGATCGGCGGCGCCATCGCCTTGATGCTGGCGGAAACCGGCGATTACAATGTGGTGGTTACGGATCGTGATCAGGCCCAACTGGCGAAGCTTGATAAACACTCGGCAATCTCCGGTGTACCTGTCGACATTACCGACAAGGCGGCGCTCGTCGATCTGCTCCGCGGTAAGTTCGCCGTTTTGTCCGCCGCTCCGTTCAACCTCACTGCCAAAGTCGCTGAGGCGGCTCTCGATGCTGCGGTCCACTATCTCGATCTGACGGAAGATGTCGCAACTACGAAGAAGGTCGAAGAACTCTCCAAGGGCGCAAATGTCGCCTTCATCCCCCAGTGCGGTCTGGCTCCCGGCTTTATCTCGATTGTTGCCAACGATCTGGCCAAACGTTTTGACACGTTGGACAGCGTTCGCATGCGGGTCGGTGCGCTGCCGCAATACCCGTCGAATGCTCTCAATTATAACCTTACCTGGGAGCACGACGGCCTGATCAACGAATACATCGAGCCGTGCGAGGCAATTGTAGAAGGCAAGCTCATTACGGTCCCGGCGATGGAAGAGCGGGAAGAATTCTCACTTGATGGCGTCACCTATGAGGCGTTCAACACCTCCGGCGGCCTCGGCACTCTCGCAAAGACGCTCGATGGTCGCGTCCGTACGATGAATTACCGCACGATCCGCTATCCCGGTCATCAGGCAATCATCAAGGCACTTTTGAACGACCTGAATCTCAAGAACCGCCGCGATGTACTCAAAGATCTGTTCGAAAATGCATTGCCGGCCACCATGCAGGACGTTGTCGTGATTTTCGTGACCGTCTGCGGCTGGAAGGACGGTCGCTATCTGCAGGAAACCTATGCCAATAAAGTGTATGCGAGCGTCGTCGCAGGCAAAAAGATGAGCGCCATTCAGATCACAACCGCAGCCGGCATCACGACGGTTCTTGATCTACTTGCCTCAGGAAAACTACCGCAGAAGGGGTTCGTCCGCCAGGAGGAAGTCGCGCTCGCTGAATTCCTCAACAATCGCTTTGGTCGGGTCTACGATCCCGAAGCCCTTCGCCTCAAGCAAGTGGTCTGAACAAGCCCACTGGTGAAGCGCCCGGCACCTAGAGTGTCGGGCGTGCCGATCTTGCCAGAGCTGCTCCCTTATTTGTTCGCAAACGAGCCCGTCTCCGCGTTAGCGCGAGCACGATTAGGAACTAGATCCGCAGCGAGTAGTGCCGATGAACTCTGCCAATTTCCTTGAGAGTGTCGATCAAAATTTTCGTCGTGCTATGTCCTTCCTTGATCTTCCTGAGGGACTGGCGGAACGCATCATCCAATGCAATTCGACCTATACGGTTCGTTTCGGTGTTCGGCTTCGCGGCCGCATGTACAGCTTTATTGGATGGCGCTCGGTGCACAGCGAACACTGTGAACCGGTAAAGGGCGGCATTCGCTACGCGTCCAATGCCGACGCAGAAGAAGTCGAGGCTCTTGCGGCGCTGATGACGCTCAAATGCTCGCTCGTCGACGTGCCATTCGGCGGCTCAAAGGGGGCGCTGAAGATTGACCCGCGTGAATGGACACCACAGGAACTTGAGCGGATTACCCGCCGCTTTACGCAGGAACTGAACAAGCGCGGCCTGATCGGTCCGGGCGTCAACGTTCCGGCTCCCGATATCGGAACCGGCGAACGCGAAATGGCCTGGATGATGGACGAATTCCGCCGCGCCAATCCAACCGACGTCGTCAATGCCCGGGCTTGCGTCACCGGAAAACCGCTTTCCAAGGGTGGCATCGCCGGTCGAACGGAGGCCACGGGACGGGGCGTCCAGTTCGCCATCCAGAGCTTCCTTCGCGACACCCGTACGCCGGGTCTCAATAGCCGGCGCGATCTCAAGGGCGCAGCGGTCATCGTTCAGGGCTTCGGAAATGTCGGTTATCATGCGGCAAAATTCCTGCGCGAAGAGGATGGGGCACGCATCACCGTCGTCGCTGAACGTGATGGTTACGTCGCCAATCCCGAGGGCCTTGCAATCGAAGCGCTCAAGCAGCACCAAATCCGGACCGGCAGCATTCTTGGCGTTGAAGGCGCCACGTCCTGTGCCGGCGATATGAGCGGCATCGAACAGCCCTGCGACGTTCTCATTCCCGCGGCGCTGGAGAACGCCATCCATGCGGGGAACGCCGAGCGCATCAAGGCGCACCTGATCGTCGAAGCTGCCAATGGTCCTGTTACCTTCGAGGCGGACAAGATCCTGCGTTCCCGCGGTGTGACCATTCTTCCCGATCTCTATGTTAATGCTGGCGGTGTGGTCGTCAGCTATTTCGAGTGGGTGAAGAATCTGACTCACATCCCGTTTGGGCTAATGGAGCGGCGCCGGCGCGAGCGGCGCAACCTTACCATCGCCACCGCGCTCGAACGCATGACTGGCATGGAGTTCCCGGCCGACATCCGCGATGAGTTTCTTGAAGGCGGCGCCGAGATCGATCTTGTCCGTTCGGGGCTTGAAGATGTCATGCGCAGCACCTGGGCCCGTATCGGTGATCTTCTGGAGAAACAGCCGGAACTTGAGGACTACCGAACTGCCGCGTATGTCGCGTCGATCCGACAGGTTGCCGACGCGTATGAAGCGATCGGAATCTAGGTCGAAGGGGTCTGACATGCAAAGCCGAACCATGGAAAGCTTCATCAGTCCAGATTTCAATGCTGAGCTACATGCGCGGCCATCCATTTATTTTTCTGGCCCTGCGTTGGTAGAGCATGTCGCGCTTTTGTATTCTGGCGGCGCAAGTGGTCATCAAAATGGCTCCCTTTCCTGCGCTCAGCATGAAAGCGATCGGGTTAAGACTCGGATCGAATATCACACAGAGTTTGTGACCGTCACACGAGTAACGATGTTGGCCGAGGAGGTCAGCGAGTGGCCCGAGCCCAAATTGTCCATCCCCGACATCGCTCCCCTTCTGAAGATAGCTTCTCCAACTCCCATCTGCCAAATCAGCATACTAGTGAAAGAAGAAGCACCGGGAGAACTCGGGGCAATATTATCTAAGTTTGAATTTGCAGATACCGCCGCATCATCAATTGGTGCCGGCGCAGGCCAGGTCTGTTCCGACTTTCGAGTTCGTTCAAATGGTTGGAGCCATATCTTGCTGTTTAACAACGATCTCAACGCGTACCGGTTGGGCCGAATGGTCCGCAGGATCTACGAGATCGAAACATATCGCGCGATGTCCCTGCTCGGCCTGCCCCAGGCCCGGCGCCTTGCACCGCATCTTGCGAACTTCGAAGCAACGCTCGGAGAACTGGCGGGATGCAATCAATCAGGACCTCCGCTTGAGCACAAAAAACTTCTCAATGAAATCTCGGAACTTTCTGCGGCAATCATCGCCGCCTCTGCCGAAACTCGTAGCCGCTTCGGCGCTACCGCCGCCTACGCGAAAATCGTAGAGGAGCGAATTGGAGAACTCCGCGAGACGCACGTTCCCGGCTTTCAGAGATTTGGGGTTTTCGTGTCCAGACGTTTTAAACCGGCCGTGCGAACCTGCGAAGCGACAACGGTACGGCTCGAACAATTGTCTCATGCAACAATGCATCTTCTCGGCCTCCTTCAGACGCGGATTCAAGTGGAGATCGAGTTCCAGAATTCGATCCAAATCCAGGCGATGGCAGATCGAACTGCCGTTCAACTGAAAATCCAAAGGGCGGTTGAGGGGTTCTCGATTATCGCGATCAGCTATTACGTGGTGGCATTAATCAAGGTTGCCCTTGAGGCTTTGGACCACGCCGGTTTGGAAGTGAGCGCCCTCGTGATGCTGTTCTCGATACCCGTTGTTGTTGTGACTGTGGCTGCGTCGGTTATACGTGTGAAAAGTGCTATTTCGCATCATGGTTGATTTGTTTTGTCGCTGTGCATTGGCAGAAAGGAGCGCAGAATGTCAATTAACAGGTGCGTGAGCCAAGAAAACGGCGATCTCTTAGCGAAATATCGTCCCATGGCTCTTGCAGCCTTACTCGCAGCCTTTTGTATGAAAGGCGTGAGAGGTGGTTCAACTTCGAACATCCAAACATCCGCTAAGAATCTTCTACAGATAAGATGCACAAGCCGAAGCCACGTCCAATGCCCAATGCTTGCATGGCAATGATTGAATTTGGTCGTTGACCGCCGACGACCTTGCAGCACAAGCGTCAGCCGTGCGGCGCGGCCCACCAACACTACCTAACAAGCAATGTGCCGTTTGGAATGTTTGCATGAAATTTGATCTTGTTGTTGTCGGTAGCGGTCCAGCGGGACGGTGCGCTGCAATCCAAGCAGCCAAACTCAATAAGACGGTTGTCGTAATTGAGCAAGGTCGTCAGGTGGGCGGTGCATCTGTCCACACGGGCACGATCCATCTAAGACCCTTCGAGAGACAGCCCTTAATCTTTCCGGTTGGCGAGAGCGCGGTTTTTATGGCCGATCTTATCGGGTTAAACAGCAGATCAGCGCTGAAGATTTGCGCCGCCGCTTATTCATCACCTTGAATCAAGAAGTAGAGATAATAGAGCACGATTTTGCTCGCCATCGAGTTCAGCTGATACGGGGTCACGCAAGCTTTATCAATAGACATACAATACAGGTGCTTAAAGATGATGATGAAGCAATCGAAGTGACCGGGGCAAGCATATTGCTAGCAGTGGGGACGCGCCCGTATCGACCCGATTGCATTCCCTTCGATGGCGAAACTGTATTTGACAGCAATGAAATTCTCGGAATGAACGAACTTCCGCGCTCGATGGTGGTTCTTGGTGCGGGCGTCATCGGAATTGAATACGCGTCGATCTTCAGCGTGCTTGACGTTGCTGTAACTGTGATCGATCCCAAAAAGGCTATGCTCGGCTTCATAGACGACGAGATCGTTGAAAACTTCTCTTATCAAATACGCGATCAAAATATTCGATTGTTGCTAGGACAAAGCGCGCAGAAGGTTGAGCGTTTGCCGAATGGAAAAGTGATGGTCGCAGTCGATACGGGTCGGCAAATCCTAACCGATATGGTTCTCTTTGCAGGAGGACGATTGGGCGCGACCGATGCGTTGAATCTCGCAGTAGTGGGGCTAGAAGCGGATGCGCGCGGACGTCTATTGGCAAATCCGGAGACATTCGAGACCGCAACACCAGGAGTGTACGCAGCAGGCGACGTGATCGGTTTTCCGAGCCTTGCTTCCACGTCCATGGAGCAGGGTCGTATCGCCGCGCGCGTCGCGATGGGCGCCATCGCGCAAGAGCCGCAAAAGTACTTTCCATACGGCATATATGCAGTGCCAGAGATCTCCACTTGCGGCTTGACGGAGGAAGAGATGCGAGAGCGAGGGCTCCCGTATGAATGTGGCATTGCCCGCTTTAGGGAAACGTCGAGGGGCCACATCATGGGACTTCAAACCGGCCTCCTAAAGCTGATTTTCTCTTTAAAAACCAGACGGCTGCTCGGCGTCCACATCGTAGGCGAAGGTGCCACCGAACTGATTCACATTGGGCAAGCAGTTTTAAACCTGAAGGGCACCGTCGACTACTTTGTAGAGAATACGTTCAACTTTCCCACTCTTGCAGAGGCTTACAAGATTGCGGGCTTAGACGCCTGGAATCGAATGGGGGAGAAACAAATTTGATTACAACGAACTGGACGATCACGGACCACAGAAGGAGCAGCGACGACTTGGTGGGACGACTGGATTGGCTGGCGGGATCTGGAGCGAGCGTCCCGCTTCTTCTCTAAGAGGGTCGCAGGAGCAGCACTTTTTTCTGTAGGTTACCGCGCAGTGTAAAGGCCGTTCGTGACTAGATAGATTGTCGAGGATCACGAAAGCTCAAGGCAAATCGGAGGAAGGCGGCTGAGCGGAGCGTGTCTGGTCTGTGGGACAGAGTTGGGAAAGCTTGTCGATCTTGTCGAGCCAAATGAATGCAGAAACTTACTGCAATTTATGCGGATACGATCCAACATGAAAGGGAACGCCTCTGAGCCAGCCGGCGGTCAATGGGATTTCCAAGTTGTGCGAGCACTCCACATTGAATTGCGCGCAATGCTCAACTTGGTGGTCTTAAGTTAATCACACCGCCGTCAGTTTCAGGCTGATATCTGCATCTGCGGCAGGCCGGAACCCGCATCAATACCTCTTTTCGGACGCCGCTAATATCAACGATGAATAGATAAGAGAATCTTTTTCATATATCTTTACTGATAACTATAATTGACTTAACGCCAGGGTCGAAATAAGCTCTGTACGGTAGGCATCGTCCTACTGTCTATGATTGGAGGAAGATGGTGGGCGAGGCTGACTTTAGGGTTATTTTGGGTGTCATCGGTGCAGATTGTCACGCAGTGGGCAATAAAATCATCAAGAGCGTGCTGGAGCCATTGGGGATTAACGTCGTCAATCTCGGCGTGATGGTCAGCCAAGATGAATTCATCGACGCGGCCATCGAAACCGGTGCCGATGCGATCCTGGTCTCGTCTATCTACGGCCACGGCGAGATTGATTGTGCGGGGTTCCGCGGTCGCTGCATCGAACGGGGGCTCCCGGACATCCTCCTTTATGTGGGCGGCAATCTGGTGATCGGAAAAGTCGATTTCTCCGACGTCGAAAACCTGTTCAAAACCATGGGTTTCGACCGTGTCTTCCCGCCTTCGGTGGATCTGCACGTCGTGGCGGCACTCTTGAAGACGGATATCCTTCAGCGCGAGGGGCGCCGTCAGGAGATCATCGACTACTCCGATGTGCGTCGTGCAGGATGATCGTTGTCTCGATCGACATCGGATCGACTTGGACCAAAGGTGTGGCATTCGCGTTGCGCCCCGACAACGGTTTGCGGCTGTTAAGCCAGGGCAGTCATCCGACGACCGTCCAGGATCTTTCGATCGGCTTTGAAACCGTGCTCCACAGCCTTGTGCTCCCTGGCGAGGACTATGAGCTCTGCTACTCCTCGTCGGCAAAGGGTGGGCTTGCGGTCGCTGCTGTGGGGCTTGTTCCTGAACTGACTGCGGAAATGGCCAAGGTTACCGCTTGCTCTTCGGGTGCACGCCTAACACAAAGTTTTGCTTATGAGTTAAGCGAAGAAGATATCGATACGCTTAAGAAATCTGCGCCAGACATTATCTTGCTGTCGGGAGGTTCCGATGGCGGCAATGTTTTCTATCCGGCGCGCAATGCCGAGAAAATTGCGGGGGCCAATATCGCGTGTTCAGTCGTCTACGCGGGCAATAGAAGCGCTCGCGAGCAGGTAGCGAAGGCTTTGCAGTCGCAGGACGTTGTGTACGCAGAGAATGTCCTGCCTACGTTGGACACTCCGAATCCGGAGCCGGCAAGATCGGCCATTCGGGAGATATTCCTCAGCAAAATCACCTCCGGCAAGGGCTTGGACCGCATCATCGATCGGACGGGAAGTGAGCCGTGTCCCACACCCTATGCGCTCTATGAATTCTGCCGCTCGCTGGCGACGCATGCGCCGGAACTGGGCGAGTTTGTGTTGATCGACATGGGTGGAGCGACCACCGACGTCTATTCGTACCATGAGGAACTGCCGGTACCTGGCATCGTGCGACGCGGACTGCCCGAGCCAACAATCAAGCGAACGGTGGAAGGGGATCTGGGGATGCGGGTTTCCGCAGTCTCTGCCCTTGAGGCTGCGGGGCAAATGAGCCCGTTACCAGAGTCCGACTCCGGAGCCCTTGTCAGTTACGTCGAGAAATTGACCTCGGCACCCGAACACCTGGCAGTCACGCCGCAGGAGCGGCGGTTCGATGCGTTGTTGGCAGGCGCCAATATAGCGACATCACTCATGCGTCATGCAGGCCGAGCCCACGAAGTCGCCACTGCGGACGGGGTCGTGACAGTGCAAACCGGGCGCGATCTTACATCCGTGAAAACCATGATCGGCACGGGGGGGTACCTTTCTCATTCTGCTGATTTCGATCCACGCACACATCTCTCGGAGGTCGGCATCGACAAGTTCGGCAAGCGAATCCTCGTGTCGCAATGCAAATCCTATCTTCGCGACCCTGCAAATCTGCTGCCGCTGCTTGCCAACGTCTCCAGGAAACATCCTGCCGCGGCGGCTATCGCGGCAGTTCGTCTGCTGAGCGGCGATATCGCAGCAAACCCACAACCTCTCCCAAAGGCCGCATGTGCACTATGAGCGATACCAGCCTAAATGATCTGTCGGATACCAAACTGGACTACTCGGTCTATGTGCGTGAGCGCGATACGGTTCTCGTGACCTGGCACACCGGTCGGGACGTGGACTTCGCCCGCGGCGTCGCCCGACATCGCGACATGCCGGACTCGAAAAAATTCTCGGTCGCGTTGGCGAAGGCCGAGCACGATCAACGAACTCTGCTGCAGCCGAGAGCAGGTGTTGCGCTGCTCCGCGAGCACACCAAACTGCTCAACGATCTTTCCCCCTATTGCGATGTATTGCCGACCACAGTCGACGCCTATACGAGGCACAATCGCTATGAAGAGGCTCAGCAAGGCATTGACCGGTCGCGGGCTGCTGGAAAGTCACTGCTCAACGGCTTTCCCCCCGTCAACCACGGCGTCTCCGGTTGCGAACAATTGGTCGATAGCGTCTCGAAGCCCATCCAGGTCCGCCATGGCACGCCTGATGCACGGCTGATGGCCGAGATCACACTCGCCTCCGGGTTCAGCAGCTTCGAAGGGGGCGGTATTTCCTATAACATTCCCTATTCCAAGAACGTGCCTTTGTCCCGCTCCATCCGCCATTGGCAGTATTGTGATCGGCTGGTCGGTCTTTACGAAGCCGAAGGTGTCAGCATCAATCGCGAACCATTCGGTCCGCTGACCGGCACCCTGGTTCCTCCGTTCATTTCGCACACCGTCGCGCTGCTGGAGGGGCTTCTGGCGCTGCGGCAAGGGGTGAGGTGCATCACACTCGGTTACGGTCAGGCGGGAAATCTCGCACAGGACGTTGCGGCCATGCGGTCGCTGCGTCGGCTAGCGCACCACTATTTCGCCCTGTTTGGCTATGGCGACTATGCGCTTTCTACGGTGTTTCATCAGTGGATGGGTGGGTTTCCCGAAAACGAAGCCAAGGCTTATTCCGTCATCGCTCTTGGCGCAGCAGCCGCCAAGTTTGGCGGTGCCACGAAAATCATCGTCAAGACACCCCATGAAGCGAGCGGGGTTCCGACCATGGAGGCAAACCGCGCCGGTCTGCAGGCAACCGAGCAGATGATCAACATGGTCAGCGACCAGGGCTACCTGGCAACGAATGAAATCGATCAGGAAGTGGCGCTCATCGAACGCGAGGTGCATTCCGTGATGGCTCGTGTCATCCAGCTCGGCCAAGGGAACCTGGCGAGGGGCGTTGTTCTCGCGTTCGAAGCGGGGGTTGTCGATATTCCGTTCGCTCCCGCGACTGTCAATGCTGGCCTGATGACGCCTGTTCGCGACAACAACGGCGCGATCCGGATTTTCGACCAGGGTAATATCCCGCTGCCGGACGACGTCATCGCATTGCACCGGGACAAGGTCGCCGAACGCGCAACGGCGGAGGGAAGATCTGCATCCTTCTCGATGGTGGTCGATGACGTGCGTGCGATTTCCGCAAGCAGGCTGGTCGGCCGACCGAACCCGCTCCCCCAATCGCTGTGAATCCCAATTAGAGACGAAGAAGATGAAGATCACCAATGTTCAATTCAGCCCTGGGGTTTCGTCCTTCTACTTTGACGACCAGGCGGCGATCAAAGGTGGGGCCGGAATGGACGGTTTCACCTATGTAGGGATTGCAACGACACCGGGGTTCGACAACATCCGGCAATCAGGCGAAGCGATATCCGTTCTTCTTCAGCTGGAGACTGGCCAATGGGCAGAAGGAGATTGCGCCGCGGTGCAGTATTCGGGCGCCGGCGGCCGCGATCCCTTGTTCATAGCGGATCGTTATATCGCATGGATGAATTCGAACCTGCGACCTTTGCTGACAGGTCGTGACGTCAGTAGTTTTGCGGAGAACGCGCGGTTCATCGATCTAATCACCGACAATGGACGGCAGATCCACACGGCTATTCGCTATGGCCTGTCGCAAGCGCTGCTTGATGCGACTGCAAAAGCGACCGGTCGGCTGAAACTCGAGGTAATCTGCGACGAATATCGTCTGCCCATTGTCACGTCGCCTCTCAAGCTGTTCGGGCAAAGCGGGGACGATCGATACAATGCGGTCGACAAGATGATCATGAAGCGCGTCGACGCCCTTCCGCATGGGCTGATCAACAACGTGGCCACAAAGCTCGGCGAGAATGGCGGAAGACTTCTGGAATATGTCACCTGGTTGACCCAACGCATCAAAAAACTTCGGGTCGACGAAAGTTACGCACCCACGATCCACATCGACGTCTATGGAACGGTCGGGCTGATTTTCAACAACGATCCATCGGCGATCGCGAATTATTTGAACGAACTCGAGAAGAGAGCAGAAAAATTTCCCCTCTATATCGAAGGGCCGGTCGATGTTGGAAACAAACCCGGTCAGATCGAGTTGCTGAAGGCAATCAAGAGCCGCCTTAGCGATATCGGCAGTAAAGTCCGAATAGTGGCTGACGAATGGTGCAACACGCACCAGGATATAATCGAGTTCGTTGACGCGAAATGCTGCGACATGGTGCAGATCAAAACGCCAGACCTAGGCAGCATTCACAATACGATCGAAGCAGTTCTGTACTGCCATGCGCACGGGGTCGAGGCCTATCTCGGCGGCACCTGCAACGAGACAGATGTTTCAGCACGCTCATGCCTGCATGTGGCACAGGCGACGCGTCCGCAACGGGTGTTGATCAAACCCGGCATGGGCTTCGACGAGGGGCTGACGATTGTCGCCAACGAAATGCACCGCAACCAGTCCATTCTGAAAGCCAAGTATGGTGAGATAGGAGCAAGCCAATGAACATGAAGATGGAGAACTTCGCCCACTCGAAACCTTATTCGGAACTTCTGGTCGTATCGATCGAACAGGCCGTGGCCGCGCCGCTGTGCTCATGTCACTTTGCGGAAGGCGGAGCCCGGGTCATCAAGATCGAACGGCCGGAGGGGGATTTCGCGCGCAAATATGACAAGGCCGTGAAGGGTGAGTCGTCCTATTTCGTCTGGGCAAATCACGGGAAGGAATCCCTGTGTCTCGACATAAAAAACCGGGATGACGCAGCGCTTTTGCATAGTCTCCTCGCGAAGGCGGACATCTTCATTCAGAACCTTGCGCCTGGAGCAAGTGCCCGTGCTGGTTTCGACAGCGACGATCTGCGCCGGCGCCACTCTAGGCTCATAACCTGTGATATCAGCGGGTACGGTGATACCGGCACATATCGGGATATGAAGGCCTATGACTTTCTCGTGCAATGCGAGAGCGGTCTCGTCGCGGTCAACGGCGCTCCTGGTGCGCCAGGAAGGATCGGCGTTTCCGTTTGCGACATCGGAGCAAGCATGAATGCAATCATCGGCATTCAGCAAGCGTTGTACCTCCGTTCGCGAACAGGTGCTGGATCCGGCGTGAAGGTGTCGCTGTTTGATACCGCTGCCGATTGGATGACGGTGCCTCTGATGCACACGGTCTACGGAGGCAAAGCGCCCGAGCCAGTCGGCCTGCATCATCCCTCGATTGCTCCCTATGGGGGATTCGCGACGGCTGACGGCCATGTCCTTGCGATTTCCATCCAGAATGAACGGGAATGGGTTCGCCTTTGCGCGGAGGTCATTGGAGACGCTGGCCTCGCTTCCGACCCGCGGTTCTCGGATGCGTCTTTACGCGTGAAGAACCGCTCCGACTTGGACGCCTTAATCGCTCGTTTCTTCGAGGCGAATACGCGCGGCGACCTCGCAGAGAAGCTTCGCAATGCGGGAGTCGCCTATGGGGGTGTCAATTCCGTCGAGACGTTCTCCCGGCATCCGCAACTGCGGCGGCGTGGTGTAACATTGGAAAGTGGAGAAACCGTACAGCTCGCAGGCGCCCCGATCCAATACTCTTTCGAGGATCCGCAGGCATCCTTTGGACGAATTCCCAAGATTGGCGAGCATACCGAAGCAATACGACGCGAGTTCGTGCGGGTGGAAGCAAATGTCTAGGCTGGGATCCGCACCACTTTGGCGATCGTTGCTTTTCGTGCCTGCGCACGAAAAACGCTTCGTTGAAAAGGCGCACACCCGTGGCGCCGATGCCGTTATCCTCGATCTCGAGGATAGCGCACCCGCCTTCGCCAAGGAAATGGCCAGAGAAAACCTTCGACCTTCTATCGCGAGCATCTCCGGGCACGGCGTAAGCGTTGTCGTCCGAGTCAACCGCGATCTGGCCAATTGCGTGGCCGATCTTGCTGTTGCTGTCTCTCACGGTGTCGAGGCAATCATGCTGCCGAAGGTGAGGGGCCCCGACCATGTTGCCTTGATGGATGAATTCATCACGGAAAGAGAGAAACAGACTGGGCTATCTCCATACTCTATCGGGTTACTCAACCTGATCGAAACACCCGCCGCCCTGTCGATGGCAGGACAGATTGGAGCGGCATCGCGCCGCGTGATTGGGCTTGCGCTCGGGACTGAAGACTTCAGTGCGGAATGCGGGTTTGAACCAACCTATGAGAATTTGTTCGGACCTTGTCAGCAGATGATTCTCGCCTGCCGCATGCAGGGCTTGCAGGCGTTCGGCTTGCCAGGAACCATCGCTCGCTACGACAATTCGGTGGGGTTTGAAGATCTCGCGGTTCGTTCCCGCAAGATGGGGTTAGACGGCGTCCTCTGTGTGCATCCAAATCAGGTCGCGGCCGTCAATTCCGCCTTCCGGCCGACGCCCACCGAACGTAATCACGCGTTGCGCGTGGTCGCGGCCTTTGAGGGAGGCGAGGCTGTCGGCCGGGGTGCGGTCAGCGTCGACGGGGAAATGATCGATCTCCCGATCGTCAAGCGCGCAAAAGCTCTTTTGGCAAGTTCCCAAAAAACCGCCGGATGAAGTTGGGGCCTTCATTCAAAACGAAGGCCTTGAAGCTCTCGGCTGCTGGTCGCAATTGTCTGCCTTTTAGGTGGACGGCAAACCATTCACGCATCGCCGGCATGTCCTCTGCTGGAAGGATACGGAGCTTCTTGGTTTGACATTCCAACGCTATCGTATGAGCAGAAATGAAGGCGAGCCCCATATTCGCCATCACCGCTTGTTTGATATTTTCATTGCTGTCCATGACGACGTATATGGAGGGAAATTGTACCGAATGACTGGTGAAGTAGTAATCATGGATCATTCGGGTTCCGGACCCTGCCTCGCGCGCAATGAATTTAAAATTCACCAATTCCCGCCTTGCGATGTGTTGCTTGCCGGCCAAGATGTGTGCTGGATGACCGATCAGAACATATGGGTGTGAAGCAAAAGGGACAGCCTCAACCTCGATGCGCTGCGGGGGACGACCCATCAGCGCAAGATCCACATTGCCCGTCTCCAGCAGCTCAATGACCTTTTCCCGGTTGGCGATCGTGGTCTCAATCTGGATGTCGGGGTGCAGCCGGCCGAATTCCTGCAGAAGGTGCGGGCCGAAGTTCCTGGACGTCGTCACCATCGCAACGCGAACCAGGTGGTCGAGCCTGCCCTGCAGGCCATCGATGACGTTGCAGGCCTCAATCAACGCCTCGGTCATGCGTTCCGCATAGGGAATCAGCGCCGTTGCAGCGGCCGTCAACTGAATCGATCGGCCGTCGCGGTCGAAGAGAGGGGCATCGAGGAATTCGGACAGGCGGCTCATCTGCATCGACACGGCAGGGGGAGTGAGATCGAGCTGCGCGGCGGCGGCCACGAAACTCTTATGTTCCACGACGGCTAAGAAAATTTGCAGCTGGCGAAGCGTTATTTTTTCAAATGCGTCAGACATTCGTTCTTCGTACACTCTCTGTATAAGCGTCATCTAGCAGGAAATACCTGCATAGCGCTTGGTGCGATATTGTTAATTGGCCGTGAGCAATTTTCGGCATTTGTTAGCCTTCTTTGATCACAATGTCTTATCTAAGCCTATTCAAACATAAGCGATTCTATGCCATAAGGAGGCCTGGTTCAACAGGGTAAAATCACACCGGTTCGGGAGAGGGCGCTTGGAGTGCGGGCACCGACTATGGGTTTTCCCCTGTCTTAGTAGGATGGATTGGGAGTGACGATAAATGGGAGTGATATCTGAGGCTGACCTGATCGACAGCGTGTCTGACGCGCTGCAATACATAAGCTACTATCATCCCCCCGATTACATAAAGGCTCTGGGAGACGCATACCTGTGTGAGGAATCCCCAGCGGCGAAGGACGCAATTGCGCAAATGCTGACCAACAGTAGGATGTCAGCGATAGGCCACCGTCCCATTTGCCAAGATACGGGCATCGTCACGGTGTTCGTAAAATGGGGACAAGGATGCACTCTCGCCTCAAGCCGCAGCCTCCAAAATGTCATCGACGAAGGCGTTCGCCGAGCTTACCTAAATAGGTCGAATCCATTGCGAGCATCCATCGTTGCCGACCCGGCATTCTCGCGATGCAATACGCGGGACAATACTCCCAGTGTAGTGCATGTCGAGATGGTCCCCGGAAGTAGAGTCGAAGTCACCCTTGCTGCAAAGGGTGGAGGCTCCGAAAATAAGTCCAAATTCACAATGCTCAATCCCTCCGATTCCATCGTTGACTGGGTGCTCGAGACCGTACCTTCGATGGGCGCCGGGTGGTGCCCCCCGGGTATGCTTGGAATCGGTATCGGTGGCACGGCCGAGAAGGCGATGGTTATGGCGAAAGAGTCGCTTATGGGTCCTATCGACATGGCACAGCTAAAAGCTCGGGGGCCAACTACAGACATAGAGAATTTACGCGTTGAGCTTTACGACAAGATCAATGCATTGGGGATAGGTGCACAAGGTCTCGGCGGACTGACGACGGTTTTGGATGTGAAGATCCTTGACTGGCCCACGCATGCCGCCTCAAAGCCCGTCGCAATAGTGCCCAACTGTGCGGCCACCCGCCACGCACATTTTACCCTCGATGGTTCGGGGCCCTCCTTTCTACCCAAACCGGACCTGTCCTCATGGCCGGATGTCTCATGGGCTCCGGATAAACACGCGCTGCGTGTCGATCTCAATACGCTCGCCGCGGCTGAGATCAAGCACTGGAAGGCAGGGGACCGTCTGCTCTTGTCGGGAAAACTGCTCACGGGCCGGGATGCCGCTCACAAACGTATTCATGACTTACTTGCTCGCGGTGAACCGTTGCCCCTCTCGTTCAAGGACAGGGTCATTTACTATGTCGGACCAGTGGATCCGGTCGGTGATGAAGCCGTTGGACCAGCCGGCCCGACAACAGCGAGCCGCATGGATAAATTCACAGACATGATGCTCGACCTCGGTTTGCTCGCGATGGTCGGAAAGGCTGAGCGGGGTAGCATTGCGATTGCGTCGATAAAGGCACATCAGCGGGCTTATCTGACGGCCGTCGGCGGCGCCGCCTATCTCGTTGCCCAGGCTATTCGTTCCAGCCGTATCGTTGCGTTTGAAGACTTAGGAATGGAAGCGATCTATGAGTTTGAAGTGGAGGACATGCCGGTAACGGTGGCTGTCACGGTTGACGGCGAAAATCTACACGCGTCGGGACCCGAATTTTGGCGTCGTTAGCCAGTGGCGAGTAGGTCAGCTCCCACAACTTGAGCTGCGAGTTTCAGTCCTTCGATTCCCGATTTCAATCTGACTAAGGGTTGGCTGCGACGTTCAACGAGATTGCTGATGCCGTTACTCTTTGAGTACTGTGATGGCGAGGCGCAAGTTGCCGCGCTCTCTTATATCAAAAACAAATTAGACCTCCATGACAATCTATTTCCTCGTCCATGGGTTTTCTGAGATCCTCTCTTCAGAGTTTGGAAGTTTGCAATCGCAACAAACGAGAGGAGCCGCGAACATGTTATGGCTATTTATGGCTTCTACCCTGACGCTTACCGGGGCGCCGATGGCAACGGCGATTGGTTCAAATCTTTGGATGCTAACGTTGCTGTTTGTATTGATTCGGAGTTCGCGAATTCGCCCGAGCCCTCTTCGGGATATTAAACATCCCGGCCTGATAGGCGCGTGACATCAGCCAGTTACCTTAAGCCAACAGCCACGAAAACCGCTCTGCAGTTCCATAAGCTATCTTCTGCAATGTTATACCATTACATCATCTAGAGAGGTGACAAGCGAGTTGGGATAGACGTTTATCATGCAGCGTGAGGATTCGTATTCGAGCGTCTCAACGACACTGGCCCCTCTTCAGAACCGTGCGTTCCGCGCGATCTGGTCGGCCACGCAAATTTCAAGCCTCGGCTGGCTCGTCCAGACGACAGCCATCAGTTGGCTGATGGCCACGATTTCACCCTCCGACCTGATGGTCGCACTGGTGCAAGCTTCTTCCACACTGCCGGCATTCTTTCTATCCATCCTCGCAGGCGCCATTGCCGATAGCTTCAGTCGACGCGGCGTCATGCTTGCCGGGCACTGCCTGATTGCGCTGGCATCCGCGACGCTGGCAATCGCTGTGGCATTGGGCTTTGTCAGCCCGTGGTTGATCCTTGGCCTGGGGTTTTTGGCCGGGTGCGGCTTCGCGCTGAACGATCCCGCCTGGCACGCCTCGGTCGGCGACATTCTGGAGAAGCGCGACATTCCGGCGGCTGTCACATTGATGTCCGTCGGATACAACATCGTGCGCAGCATAGGTCCGGCCCTCGGTGGCCTTATCCTTGCGTTCCTCGGACCACTTGCAGCCTTCGTCCTGGCGGCAATGAGCGATCTGGTGCCGCTCACCGCTGTTGCCCGTTCGAAATGGTATATGCGCCCTTCGCCGCTGCCACGCGAGCGAATTACCACGGCTATCCATGACGGCCTGCGCTTCTCCGCGATCTCCTCCGAGATCCGAGCAGCCATTCTCCGTGGAACATTGTTCGGGTTGGCCAGCATATCCATCCTCGCGCTGCTCCCGCTGATCGTACGAGATCGTTTGGTGAGCGGCCCTATCGTATACGGCACGTTGTTGGCTGCTTTTGGCATCGGCGCTTTTTCCGCTGGCCTTTGCAGCAACTATATGAGGCGGATCATGTCCCGTGATCAACTGCTCGCAGCTCCGTCCACTGCATGCGCCATCTGCTGCCTGACGCTGGCTCTCACATCGTCGCTGCCCTTTGCCGCCGTCGCGCTGGCAATTGGAGGGGCGGGCTGGCTCCTTACGTGGACCGGAATTGACGTTGCGATACAGTTGTCGAGCCCGCGGTGGGTCGTTGGCCGCACGCTTTCCATCTACTATGCCCTGTCTTACGGCGGTATGGCGGCGGGTAGCTGGATCTGGGGCTCTGTTGCCCAGAATTATTCGTTGACGGTGGCCTTTGAAGGTGCCGCCACGGTTCTGTTGCTTGTTGCTGCCGCAGCATTCGTGCTGCCGATCGAGCTTTGGGAAGAAACAGAACAGGGCTCGTCAGAGTTCGTCGCGCCGTCACTCGCACTGGACCTGAAACCAAGAAGCGGGCCGATTGTCGTCAAGGCCGACTACCTGATAACCGAGCACAATCTCGATGCCTTTCTGGACTGCATGCGCGAACGGCGGCGCGTTCAGAGCCGAGCCGGTGCGCGAAACTGGACGCTTCAGCGGAGCTTGCAAACACCCTCCCTTTGGACCGAAACCTACTGGACGCCGACCTGGGTGGACTACCTTCGCCTGAACCATCGGCTGACCGCGGGAGACAGAGAAGTCGGGTTGCGTCTCGCCGCCCTGCATGATGGCGACCTTCCTCCTGAACCAATGCTTTCCATAGAGCGGGGCACCGGTGCGGCACGCAGCCGCAGCCAACCGATACCACGCATTTCGCGGCCTTGAGGTGACTGTCAGATGAGACAAAGGCTCGCACACCACAAACATTTGTATCACCTCTGCGAAGTCAGCTCTTTTGCTGAACTTTCGACGACCGTTCCACATCAGCGTCGATCGAAAGACACGCTTGACCTGCCATTGGCATTAACCCCTGCCTCCCAGGGCCATGCGGCTGTCGTTGAACCTGTTTCAACGGCAGCCGCTTTTTCCTCGGCTCGCAACAGGGGCGGTCTCCGGTTTCCGCATCGAACCCAAGGGACGAGATTTTCCGACAAATTCACCTTTCGCCTAGCCTCCCAAGGCGACATGGCTGTCGTCGGACGTGCTCCGGCGGCAGCCATGTTTTGTGTGCCTGCACACAGGCCCGGTCGCGCGGATAAAAATATCAATGTTCCGGGACGGAGTGCGCGATGATCTGCGCGACAACCACTCCGTCCAGTTTTCGGCTTTGCGCAGTCTCGCTCGATCCGCCTCACGCAAGCAAGACGGACTCAGCGCAACAGCGAGAGCAGGGTGTCGTCATTTCCGACCTGCTGGACAACAATATTTTTGTGCCGGCCGAACATGGCGGTGGTCCCTATCGGCTGGTCCTTGCCTTGAAGGACAGGTACCTGGGGCTGTCTGTGGCGACCGAGAGGGGCGCGCATGTGCTCAGCCATCATCTATCGCTCACATCGTTCCGCCGGCTGTTCAAGGACTACAGCCTTGTTTGCGAGAGTTTCGCCAACGCCGCGGCGAGACTGACCCCCGACAGGCTGGAAGCCATCGACATGGGACGTCGCGCCATCCATGACGAGGGGTCTGAACTGCTACGCGAACGCCTCAAATCCAAGGTCGAGATCGATCAGGAGACGGCCCGCCGGCTGTTTACGCTGATCCATCTGCTGGTCTCGCAGACATTGCCTGCAGGGGCCGATTGAAATGCAAGAACGGAACAGTCGAGCAATCGCAATTCTCCTTCTTCCGGCTGCCGGGACAGAACAATGTCCGAACGGTTGGTGACGGGACCGCCATCAGAGGCCGGCAAGCTCATGGCGAGCGGCTTGGACAGCATAGGGAGGTCCACTCCGGAGCGGCCCATTTATTAAGGAGAAGACTGTATGCGACAATGGCTGGACAAGCTCACCGATCTCGCCGCCATTCCTGGCGATGAACGCATCGTAAAACATGGGCTTGCGAGATTCACCGAGGAGATGGGATTTGCGGGCTATGCATATGTCAACATCCTATCGAGCCACACCCACGTCGTTTCGAACTATGGGCCAGAGTGGCAATCCGAATATGCCGAACAGCATTATTTCGAGATCGACCCTGTCGTTCGACGCGCCAGAGCGCTGAAAGGAGCCTTTACCTGGAGCGGTGAAGCGGAGAGGTCACAATTGTCGAAGGAGGAGCGTTCGTTCTATGCGCACGCGGCCGATTTCGGCATCCGCTCCGGCGTGACCATTCCCATCAGGGCCGCACATGGCACGCTGGCGATGTTCACGCTTGCCTCGGGAAAGCCGGAGAGCGAATTGAAACACGGGCTGGACCCGTTGGCCGCCGCCGCGGCGGTGGGGCAGTTGCATGCCCGCATCAGCTTTACCGATCTGGCACCGACCCTTCCGCAGCCCGAATTCTTCGATTCCACGGCAGCCAACTATCTTTACTGGATCTCCGAAGGCAAGACGAAGCGGGAAGTGGCAGGCATCCACAACGTCTCATATGACAGCGTGCGGTCAAAGCTTCGAATAGCGGGCAAGTATCTCGAGACCGGGAACACGACGCACCTGGTCTCGACCGCCATTCGCATGGGGCTGATCTGAAGTTCAGTTCGCCGACACCTTCGGAATATAGCCGAGGATGTTGATCAACGTATTCGTCGTATACATCTGCGCGTGCATCTCCATGCAGGCCCTGATGTAGTCCAGATGCTGCGCGCTGCCGACCATCTCCGGAATCTTGTCTTTCTCGGGCAATGCCTGGAAGAGTTGATCGGCCTTGTCGACCAGGATCCGTTTCGGACGGCGCCAACCGCTACGAGAGGTTTCCACACCCCGGGACAGCGCGTACTGTCCTGTCCGCCCTTATAGAGGGCCGGATCAATTTTCGCCAGTGCAAACAGGCGGATAATTGCCATCGGCACGGTGCAATTCTGGCTGTGCTCTCACGCTTATTTGGCACCGATGCCCGAGAGATCGATCCGAATGCCGGCCGTGTCGGGATCGCCGTCACGGGCGGGATCCTCGGCCGGTGCGCTCTGTTCTTCATAACTAGGCTCTTCCGACTTCCCGGCAGTATTCCTCGCCGGTTCTTGAGCGGCGGGTTCATCCACTTCGACCCCGCCCGGGTCCGGCGTCCGAAACACCGCCGTCCCCTCGAAATATCCGGTCTGCCAGGCGATGATCGCATCATCGAGCACCTCGGGCAAAACCTCCTTCCCGGTCGGATTGCCGTACCATTTCATGACGATCCGATAGACCCTGGCGAAGAGGGCCGTGCCCATGCGCAGGTTCGCGCAGGCGTCGACCAGGTCCGGTTTCAGCGCGCCGGCCTCCATGATGCCGAGACCGGCCGGATATTGGGTGATCCCGACCCGGAGCGTGTTGCGGCCGATATGTTTGCCGATGAGCTTCATCGCCTCGTCCGGTGTCGTCGGTTTCGGCACCAGCACGACGCGGTTGCCCGAGCGCACCGTGACGGCGAGCGGATCCTGCGACCCCGCTCGCGCGATGAAGGCCTCGACGATGGCGGGCCTCAGGGCAGGATTGGAACATTGCTTTATAAGGGCGGCGTCGACCATTGCTGTATCCAATATTTACGTGTTGAAGGCTATGACGATGGGCAGGCCGAACAGCCTCGCCCAGGATGTGACGCTCGCCTTCTGGATTGCGACGATCGGGGTGCCCGATGTCCACCAGCCATTGCCAGTGGCGACGATGATGTCAGGCTTGTGAAGCATCGACTGCAGGACGGGCCAGAGGATCAACTGCTCGTAGCAGATCAGTGGTGCGATCCTGGTGCCATCGAGGTCGACCGGATTAGCGAACAGGTGCGCTCGCGCACCACCGCCCTGGCCCGTCCAGGCTTTCCAGGGCTGCCACATTGAGACCGGGACCGGCATACGTTCGCGATAGAGGATTCGCGCCTCCTCAGTGGAGATCGCCACCATGACGTTGTCATAGCCTTGTGCGTCGATGACGGCCGCGCCGGCGATGACGGTGATGTCGGTCCCGCGCAATTCCTCCTGCCAGAGCCGCGCGACGGTCGGCGTCCAGAAGCCGAATGTGTTTTCGGGAAGAACGACGGTGCGGATGCCGTCCTTTGCCTTGCCCCGAACTGTGGCAATCAGGACTCGGTGGCGAGGCAATGAGGTGTCGCGCCCAAGGCTTTCTCCCATTTCGAGATCGACGCCATCCCACCCTTGCGGTAGAACAGGCACTGTCCACGTTGCGGCGGACCAGAGCCAGAAGCCTGTCAGGATAATGGCCGCAGCCGGCCATAGCCTCGTCGTCAAGGCGAGCAGGCCGGCTGTCGCGGCAATCGCACCCCACCATCCCCACCCCGGAAACAGGATGCCGGCCGCCGTCAGCGGATGCGCCCAGCCGACGATGCCGAACGGCGGCAATGCCATCAGCACCAAGGCCAGCAGATAGCGTAGCGCCCGCCCTGCTTCGGGGAAGCCCTGTCCCTTGCGCACCTCCTCCGGTTGCCTTGACCAGGCCGCCGCATGAACGACGACGAAGGAGGCAGAAGCCGCCAGCCACAGCAGCAGGCCGGGCCAGAGATCTTCGGCGTAGAAGTTCGCCACACCTTGCGGCAGGCCGCGCGAGGCGGCGAGGAAATAACCTGCCGAGACGGCTGCAGCGGTCAGGCGTGAACGCGACTGCGCCCAGAAGAGCGGAAAGATCATCGCGACCGGAAGCGCGAGCGCATACCCGCTCCAGCCGGTCCAGCCACAGGCGACAGCGGCAAGGATCAGAAGGATCGATCGAAAGCGGTCACGGACCGACGGTGAAGACCGGCCGGGCGAGGCCGAGGAGTCCCTTGTCGGGGATTGGCCCAAAATATCGGGAGTCATAGGAGCTCGCAAAGGAAGAGTGAAGATAGAGATGAGCCGGCGGCACGATGCCGCCGGGAAACGGTGTGAGCGCCCGGCCCTCGCCGTCCGTCTTGCGGACACGCGATGAGCCAAGCATCGCGCCGTCGATCTCGACATCCTCGCCGATCTCGACCCGCTGACCGGGGAGCGCTGCGACCGTCTTGATGAGCGGTGCAAAGCCACCGGCGCAAACCCCGCGGCGCAGATATCCGCGCGCCAGCGCCTGCTTGAACAGCGCCATCCGCGGCGGGCAAACGAACACTATATCGCCGACCGCGACGGCGCGGCGCAATGTCTCGATGCGCCATAGCCCGAGCGGTTCGCTGGGCGTCAGGTTCAGGCGATAACCGAAGATGGCCGCAAGCGATGCACCACCGCCGATGACGATGCCGGCAACGGTGAGAAGCATGACGACGCCGCGCCGCTTCATTGCTTGAGCACCGGTGTCTGCTTCTGCGAAAGCCGCAGATCTTCCGCCTGTCTCAGCGACATGGCCGTGCGTTCACGTGCGGCGAGTTGCTGGCCGGTACGCATCACCGGCCATGCCTCTTTCAACCGTGACGTTTCCTCAGGCTTCAAGCCTTGGGAAAGCGTGTCGAACAGCTTGCCCGACGGCTCGCGCGCGGCATGGGTGAGCAGGCTGCGCTCGCCGAAGCGCGCGGCGACAGCCTTGTTGAAGCCGTCGATCTCGAGCTTGGTCTCGCGGTTGCTGATTGCATATCCAAGGGCCGCGGACAAGTCGTTCCGGTCGATCGCATCGCGGACCCGCTCAAGCACCGTCAGTGCCGCGGGCGACAGTGCCGGGATATCAATCGACACGCGCTGTCGCATCACCTTTTCGTCCGCCTCGAGCCGTTGGACCGCGGCCTCGCGCATCTTGAGATAACGATCGAGGTCGCGTTTCAGCGCCGGCACGTTGACCTCGGCGACGCGCCGGGCTTCCCGCTCCGATTTGCTGGCGAGGATCCCCGTCCTGCCCTTCAGCAGCCCGATCGATGCCGGGTCGGTCTCAAGCTTTTGCAGTGTCTGCCGGGCAATATCCTTGTCGGCGAGGACAGCATCGACGTTCATGGCCCGGAAGGCGGCTTCGGGATCGGCGAAGACATAGCGGAAGCGGGCCGAGACCTCTTCCCATTGCTTCTTCAAGGCGGGATCGGCGTCGAGCTTCTGTCCGACGCTCTCCGCGGTCGTGGTGTTAAACTGCGTGATGCCGGCAACCATCGGCCGGGCCTCCTTTTTCGTTTGCGATTTGGGTGATTGCCGAAGGCCAAGGCGTTCTCCGGCAGCGCGCAGACGGGCCGCCAGATCGGCGAGTTTCGAGCTCTGACGCAGCGTCCAGTCGAGCCGGTCGCGCAGCAGCGTGCGGGCGACCTGGACGATATGCAGGCCCCGGTTTTCGGCGAAGGAGAGCGCCTGGCGATAGAGGGTTCCGCGCGCGTAATCGAGCGTCGTCTCCTTGGCATTTCGGCGCGACAGGATCTTTGTCAGGCCGCCGTTGAGGGCGAAGGAGCGGCGGCCGTAGTAGAGCTGCAGATCCTCGCGATGGCGGGTCATGGCGACATAGGTCAGATGACGATCGAGGGAGAGAGAGGCGAGCACCTTGACGCGGTCGACGGTGGCGCCCTGGCTCTTGTGGATGGTGGTGGCATAGCCGTGGTCGAGGTTGTTATAAAAGCGCTGTTCGACAGCGACCTGGCGGCGCTGATCACCCTCGCCGACCACGACAGAGATCCGGTTTGGCGCGACTTCCACGACCTTCCCCAGCATGCCGTTCTTGACGCCGAGCGAACCGTCGTTTTTCAGGAAGA
This sequence comes from Rhizobium sullae, assembly GCF_025200715.1. Lineage (NCBI taxonomy): Bacteria > Pseudomonadati > Pseudomonadota > Alphaproteobacteria > Hyphomicrobiales > Rhizobiaceae > Rhizobium > Rhizobium sullae. Next base: position 61,900 of record NZ_CP104146.1, on the reverse strand, counting down.
CGATCTGATCGCCGGCAGCAAAGCGGCGCATGCCTTCGGCGGTCTTAAAACTCTCTCCTTCACCGACGATGCCGCGCTCGACCAGCCTCGTTCGGGCCATGTCATTGAGCAGGCGGACATCGCGGCGCAGATGCGCGAGAATGAGCGTCGTCTTTGACGCATCGTAGTCGCGGTTCCAGTCGGCGATCAGGTTTTCGACAGCCTCCGCCTTCAGTTCCGATCCGAGCACCCTGCCCTCGGTGCGATAGGCGGCAAGCGCTTGGCCGACATGCCCACGCGCCAGATCGAGCGAGGCACGTCGCATCCACTTCTCGCGCTGGCGGTAGATCGTTTCGAGCTCGGCATAGCCGATACGATCGACGATGGCGCGAAAGGCGGCTCCCGCCTCGATCGGCTGGAGCTGTTCCGGATCGCCGACAAGGACGAGCTTCGCGCCTGCCTTGACGACGGCCTCGACGAAGCCAGCCATCTGCCTGGACGCCACCATGCCGGCCTCGTCGATGACGAACACGCATCTGCTGTCGAGCCCGTCGCGGCCTTGCTTCCAGCGTAGCTCCCAGGACGCGAGCGTGCGGCTCTGGATGCCGGCTTCCTTCTCCAGCCCCTCGGCGGCCTTGCCGGCGAGTGCGCCACCGACGACGCGGTATCCGGCCTGTTCCCACGCCTCGCGCGCCGCCTTCATCATTGTGGTCTTGCCGGCGCCGGCGCGGCCGACGACAGCAGAAATCCGAGCTGGACCCGCGACATGCTCAATCGCCGTTTGCTGTTCTTCCGACAGGCGTTGATGGCGCCCGAAGGTTGCCGCCAGCACCTTGTCATCGACGCCGTGCGTCTCGCGGCCGGAGAGCCAGATGGCACGCTTGGCCATCTCCGCTTCGAGCCGGATCAATTCGCGCGTCGTGTAGCGTGCCGGCACCCTCTCCCCGGTCGCAAAATCAAGAGTGTCGCGCTGCAGCCGAAGCACCTCCGGGCTCTGGATGATGCGTGCCAGCAATTGTCGAAACAGCGCGGGATCGTCGACATAGCGGTGCAGCACCTTGGCGACATCGCGTTCATCGAAGACGCTTTTCTCGCGAGTGACGAGATCGAGCACGATCTCCGGTCTGCGCAAAATCCTTCGGGCATTTGCCGCGCGCCGCGCCTCGTTCAGCTCCAGCCGTTCGAGTTCCGGCACCAAGCCTTCGCTCTTCGCCTTGCGCTCGATCGCCTTGGCGCCAACACCGAGATGAATGGTGGGGACGAGGTCGATCCCTTGTTTTTCGTAGGAGCGGCCATCGACGGTCAGCGCGATCCCGTTCAATGCCAGGTGATGGTTGAGACGCTCGAACCAGGCGTCACGAAACGCATTGAAATCGTCCGTGCCGCCGGCCCAGAGCTGATAGGCAATCTTTCCGGCTTTCGTCCTGAGTGGCTGGCCATCCTCCCCCAACACGGGAATTTTCTTCGCGCCAAAACCGTCCTCGGTGAGCGGCCGCAGCGTCGTCATCAGGTGGACATGCGGATTGCCGGGATTGTCGTGATATACCCAGTCGGCCACCATGCCTTTGGCAAGCACGTGTTTTTCGACGAAATCACGCACCAGCGCGATGTTCTGCTCGGGCGAAAGTTCCAGCGGCAGGGCAATAGTGAGATCCTTGGCGAGCTGCGCATCGGCGCGCTTTTCGAAGGCCTCGACCTTGTTCCAGAACGCTTCCGAAGCGCCTGATGTCGAGCGGTCGGCAATCAGCGTCCGCGCCCAGTCCGGCGCATCGGCCGGCAGCAGGAACTCCTCATGCAGAAGCCCTTCCTTCCTGGTGTAGTCGATGGTGCGGGCCTCGCGCTCGAACTCCATCTTCGCGCAGTGCCGGTACGCCGCCGACAGCACGGCGCTGCGGCCGTCGCCACGGCTGACGATGCTGACGGAGAAATGGGCGATGGCCACGGTGCGAATTCTTTCCCGGCTGCAACATGCTCTCAACAGGTTCGTCGGGAGCGGCGGCCCCGCCAGGGCCGAATGCAACAACGTCGCGTCAGCGACGTATAATTGCGCCCTTGGATCCGCTCCTTCGGAACGGCGGGATGATGGCCGAAAGTGTCGGCCTTGCCGACGTGCAAATTTGCACCTTTCCCAGGACGGGCTTTCGATGAAATCTTGCGGCTAAGAAAAACGCCACAGGCTTTCCAGGGAGATACGACCGGAATGAAGAAACCCTCATCGAAAATCCGCGAAGAAATCGCCCGCCTGCAGGACCAGTTGAAAGCCGCCGAGACACGCGAGGCCGAGCGCATCGGGCGCGTTGCTTTGAGAGCAGGTCTTGGCGAAATCGAGGTCGAGGAGGCAGCCCTTCAGGCGGCGTTCGAGGACATCGCCAGACGCTTTCGTGGTGGCAAGGGAGCCACGACCGGGAAGGGCAATGCCGACGGCGACAACTCAGGTCGCAGCACGCCCTCGGCGCTCGCGCCTGGCGCGGCTCAGGGCAGCGGTGGCGAGGCTTGAGCGGATGGCCAGGGGGATGACGACTGACGCGCGCAAGAAGGATACGCGCGAAAAAATCGAACTCGGCGGTCTGATCGTCAAGGCCGGCTTGCGCTACGAAAAACGCGCACTGCTGCTCGGCCTGTTGATCGACGCCAGTCGCCGCATCAAGTGCGACCAGGCGGAGCGGGCGCGGCTTGCGGCGATCGGCACGGAGGCCTTCGGTCATGACGGCGACTAGGCTGCTGCTCGCCATCGTTCCGGCGACGATGATGATCAGCGCTGCGATCGTCGTGCCGGGCATCGAGCATTGGCTGGCGACGTTTGGAACGACGGCGCAGGCAAAGCTGATGCTCGGCCGGATCGGCCTTGCCCTGCCCTATCTGATAGTGGCCGCAATCGGCGTGATTTTCCTGTTTGCCGCCAATGGTGCTGCCAACATCAGGGCTGTGGGCTGGAGCGTCGTGACGGGAAGCCTTGCCGCCGTGATGATTGCCACACTGCGCGAGACCGTTCGGCTTCTCGGCATCGCGGCCAATGTGCCGACAGGCCAGTCCGTGCTCTCCTATCTCGATCCACCGACGGCAATCGGCGCATCCGTCGTGGTCTTCGCGGCCTTCTTCGCATTGCGCGTCGCGATCAGGGGAAACGCCGCCTTTGCCAAGACTGGTCCGCGGCGGATCGGCGGAAAGCGGGCGATCCATGGCGAGGCGGACTGGATGAGCATGGCCGAGGCCGGAAAGCTGTTCCCGGATGCCGGCGGCATCGTCATCGGCGAGCGCTACTGTGTCGACCAGGACGACGTGGCGGCGATGCCGTTTCGGGCCGGTGAGGCGCAAAGCTGGGGGACTGGCGGCAAGGCATCGCTGCTGTGCTTCGACGGCTCGTTCGGCTCGTCGCACGGCATCGTCTTTGCCGGCTCCGGCGGCTTCAAGACGACGTCGGTGACGATCCCGACGGCGCTCAAATGGGGCGGCTCTCTGATCGTGCTCGACCCGTCGAGCGAGGTGGCGCCGATGGTGATCGATCACCGGCGCCGGGCCGGCCGCAAGGTGATCGTGCTCGATCCAACCAACCCCGCCACCGGCTTCAACGCGCTTGACTGGATCGGCCGTTTCGGCGGCACCAAGGAAGAAGACATCGTCGCGGTCGCGACATGGATCATGACCGACAATGCGCGGGCGGCTTCCGCGCGCGACGACTTCTTTCGGGCGTCCGCCATGCAACTGCTGACCGCCCTGATCGCCGACGTCTGCCTGTCCGGCAATACGCCTGAACATGAGCAGACGTTGCGCCGTGTGCGGGCCAATCTCTCCGAGCCGGAACCGAAGCTGCGCGAACGGCTGACGCGCATCTACGAGCAGTCGGAATCCACCTTCGTTCGCGAGAATGTCGCGGTCTTCGTCAACATGACGCCGGAGACGTTTTCCGGCGTCTACGCCAATGCAGTGAAAGAGACGCATTGGCTCTCCTATCCCAACTATGCGGCGCTGGTCTCCGGCGACAGTTTCTCCACCGACGAGTTGGCGACCGGCGGCACGGACATCTTTATCGCGCTCGATCTTAAGGTGCTCGAGGCGCATCCGGGCCTGGCCCGTGTCGTCATCGGCGCATTGCTGAATGCCATCTACAACAGAAATGGCGCGGTCGAAGGCAGGACGCTGTTCCTGCTCGACGAAGTCGCCCGCCTCGGCTACCTGCGCATCCTCGAAACCGCCCGCGATGCAGGGCGCAAATACGGCATCAGCCTGACGCTGATCTTCCAGTCTATCGGCCAGATGCGCGAGGCCTATGGCGGCCGCGATGCCTCGTCGAAGTGGTTCGAGTCGGCGTCGTGGATCTCGTTTGCGGCAATCAACGACCCTGAGACGGCGGAGTATCTGTCCAGGCGTTGCGGCGACACCACGGTCGAGGTCGATCAGACCAGTCAATCCTCCGGCATGAAAGGATCGTCGCGGTCGCGCTCGAAACAGCTCGCCCGCCGCCCGCTGATCCTGCCGCATGAGGTGATGCGCATGCGCGCCGATGAGCAGATCGTGTTTACCGCCGGCAATCCGCCGCTCAGATGCGGCCGCGCGATCTGGTTTCGCAGAGCGGACATGAAGACATGCGTGAAGCCAAATGCGTTCTCTCAGCCGAGCGCGGAGAAGAGATGAAACGTCTGTCTCAAGAACCGCCCTGATCCGCGGGAGCCTCAATCAGGAGCCCGTCATAGACTTCGAGCAAGACGTTGGTGATCGCCTGACCGAGCGCATTGCCGGCAGCCCGAAGTTCGTCTTCCGTGCCGTCACGCGCCGCCTTGGCGAGTTCAAAACCCTGCTCGCCGACGATCTGCTTGGCAACTTCAATCGCCCAGAGCCCGAAATCGCCGCGGCTGCCGATCTGCACATTCTCTTCCATGATGGTCCCTCAATCCTCCTGCCCGCAGCCGCACGCCGGGTGCCACTGCCAATGAGTTGCGTATCCCTCATTGTCGCGAACCGATCAAGGCGGCTTTCCAAGCCTTCCCCTGCGCACGCGAGTCTCGCGACGCAAGAAGCAAATTGTAACCCTCGCCTGAATATGGTGGCGGGAAAACAGAGAGAGGCATTAAACCGGTGAACGGAAACGCCCGCTTCGACGGCAACCGCAAGAAACCAAAACCGTCATACGCAGGCAAGCCTCCCGCGCGGGTCCGCAAAATCGTCCAGCGCCGCGGCAACGGCCGGAGCAGCTTTCGCCTGGCCTCGGCTTGCGCACTTGTCGCGTTGATCGCAGCCGGCATTTATGCCGCCGATCACTATCAGGTTGGCGACCGCCGCACCCTTGCCGCGGCCACCCCCGCGGCCGACACGCTGCGCGCGACATTTCCGTTCTGCGGAGACGGCCGCCGCGGGACCTGCGTCGTCGACGGCGACACGTTCTGGCTATCGGGAGAGAAGATCCGTATCGCCGATATCGACACGCCGGAATTGAGCCCGCCGCGGTGTGAGGCCGAGCGGGTGAAGGGCGAGGCAGCCAAACACCGGCTGCGGGAGCTGCTCAATGCCGGGCCGTTCTCATTGTCGGCGAGCGCTCGCGACGAAGACCGGTACGGCCGCAAGCTGCGTGCGGTGACGCGGGATGGCCGCTCGATCGGCGACACGTTGATCGCGGAAGGTCTGGCGCGGCGGTGGGATGGCGCGCGGCGGAGCTGGTGCGACTGATCCATCACAGCCATGAATCGGTCGATGCGGACCGATTCACCGAAGTCGTTGGACGAAGCTCTCAAGGCAAGCGACAATCCGGGCATGTCGAACGAGGACAGAGACCCGGTTCATCTCCACCGCATCGATCCCGCGCAGAACATGCGCCGGTTCTATTCGCTCGCGATCCAGCCGACACTGTTCGGCGGCGCCTCGGTGATCCGCAACTGGGGCCGGATCGGCACCAACGGCCAGTCGATGATCGAGACCTTCGACAGCGGCGAGGATGCGATCTCCGCCACCACGCGGCTGGAACGCTCCAAGCGCCGTCGCGGATATCACGATGCCGGTTCCGTCTGATAGGCAGCCAAGCTGTTGTGCCCTCGGCCAGCTTGCCCTTGCACCGTATCAATGGTCCTTGGTGCGGCGGTCCGGAAAACGGGAGGGCGTCCCCCCGTTTGATCGCGGCCTCATTCGAGGTCCGCGATTGCGGTGCTGATGTCGCGTTCGAAGCGCTCGTTCTCGGCCTGAGCCTGTGCGATAAGAGCGGCCAGTTCGGCTTCAGCCGCGGCGCGTTCATCCCTGGTGAAGAAGCAGTTCCGAAGCTCGGCACGCAGTTCGTTGATTTGATCGAGAGTGGTCATGTTGGTCGTCTCCTTTTGATGACGTCAACAGGCCACGTGCGCAGGAAGCGCGTGTCAGGGATCGCGTACGCGACCGGCGGAGCCGGCGAGTGGGGTGCCGGTTTTATCGAAGCGCAGGCAACCGGAGCGGAGATAAAACCGGGGGCCCACGCTCGTCCTTGACGCGGGCTGAGCAGCCGTAGAATGGGACGGCAGAAAGAAGAGAGCCCGCAGCCCCGGCCAGGGGTTGCGACCGTATTCGACTGCGTCGAACACTATCTTCAGATCCGGTGCAAAGCGTCGCGGCATTGTGACAACCGTGGACCATTTTGGCGGATTTGCCGGTCCGTTTGGCACCCGGCAGCTAAGAAGCGGGCTCAATGCCTGGTTCCGGTTTTCCATGTGCAGGAAAAGAGCCCCGCCTGGTGCGGCGGAGCTCCTTATTGGCGGGGATCAGGCCTCGCGCTTCGGCCGGTTCCAGATGAGAGTGTATTCGCCCTCCTTCTCGCTCGGCCAAAGCGCCGCGGTGATCGGAGCGTTGAAGCTCGGGTCGTCCAGCTTGACCGAGATATATTCCTCGCCGTCGCCGGAAACCGCCTTCCAGCCAGCGCCGATCTCGACATTGTTGCCTGCGGTGATGCGGAAGTCGGGGGCGTCGCGCGAGACGCGTTCGATGGGGTTGAGGCGGGCCCGCATGCTGACCGTGAGCGTGCGCACGTTTCCGATTATGCTGTTGCTCCCGTTGGTGGAGAATTCGCCGATGACTGCCATGATCTGTTCCTTTCCGGTTTGCTCGGGCCGCGCCTATCGCTGCCTCGATGGCGGTGTAAGGACCGGGGGCGATCGACGCCGCACCTGAACAGGCCGCAACGAAGTGGAGGGCGGCCGGACGCGGCTATTTTGCCTCGCGATGCAAAGGCCGGCTCGCCCGCCGGCGGAAAATAGCCGGGGCCGGCCGTTGCGGGATGGCGATCGAGACGAGAGGCGTCCTTCGGTCACACCAGATCCATCGCGGTCTGCGTGGGTGCGCCCAATATTCAAACGGGAGGGAGCGCGGGATCATGGCGCTCGATCATCGGCGACCTTCACCCTGGGAACAAGGGCGGCGCCGTCGCTGTCGATAAGCTCACCAGCGCATGGCATCGGTGCGCCCCAATCCCGTCGGCACCTCTGCCGGCGCCCCGGCTGCGTCACCTCCACGAGAAACGCGCTGAACGAAGCCATTGAAATGGCTTCCGCGACGGACGAGGCTCTCGGACATGCCAATGATCCGCCTATTCACCGCCCAACATCCCGCGCCAGGCCGGGTAAAGAAGCAGACTTCTTGCCGGGGGAACAGGAACGGAGCCGTGCCACTGTCTCTCCAGGGGGCTCCGTGCCGCGGCGGGCTCTTGCTGCGCACCCCTGCCGGGCGCAGTTGGCGCGTCGGCAGGCTTCGGGATTGCCGTTCGAGGAACTCGCGCCGTAGCCGCCGCGCCGAAATGCCCCTCGGCCCGGTCGGCCCGCGTATCGGGCGGGGCATCGTCCAGTGCCTTTCGCGCCTTCGCGCGCAACCAGCCGTCAGAGACAACCGTGTCAGGGCACGGTGCGCGCATCCGTCTGTCTGAACTCGTCGGCCGTGGCCAGGATGGGAACATCGAAGTATTTTGCGCAGGCATAGTGGAGGCAATCGCCGAGGTTGAGACCACGGCGGCCCGAACGGTAGCGATGTGCGGCAGAAAGTGCGAAACGCGTCGTTTCGCTCGCGGGCGGCAGATCGCGGATGTCGATGCCGCGTTCGTCGAGGAACTCGATGACGATCGGCTCCACCTCGGCGACCGTCAGAGCGAACTTGTCGGCGCGGGCGAGACCGAGCACCGCCTCCAGCACAGCGACCGGCGAGGTGAAGGCGTCGTTGGCCGCCACGATGGCATCGGAAACGCGCTCCGCCTCCGGCTCGTCGGAGAGGAGCGCAATGATGGCGCAGGCATCGACGAACATCAGCTTTCCCACATGTCGTCAAAAGCCTCGCGCGGAAGCGGTTTACGCGCTGCAGCGCCAAGCGTGACTCCGTGTTTTTCGCGGAGCCGGGCCGCGGTCTGACGCGGCGTCTCGGCCTTGCGCCGGCGTTCGATCGCCTCCTTCATGGCGATGACGATCGCGTCGGTGATGCTGACGCCGGCCATATGGGCGAACTTGCGCGTCAGCGTGTCCGCTTCCGGATTGTTGACGTTGATCGGCATGGGTGCTCCATGTAGATAAATCACGCACGCAATGTAGATGCTCTGATCTACATTTTCAAGTCGTCGAAATGACCCGCCGACGGGCGCCAGCCCTTCGGCGGGTTTGCTTGGACACGTCACGTGCGGGAACGCCAACAAGCGTCGCGTGAGGCATCAGGCGGCCTGCCGCTCCGTTTCCGCCTTCGGCTGGAGGGCGTGCAGATAATCGACCGCGCGCTGCGCATGCGCCGCCGCCGCGAAAATCGCCCTTTGGTCATTCTGAATGACAGTCAACCAGGATTGAAGATAGGAGGCGTGATCCGGGCGGGGCTCTAGCTCCGGCACCACCCCGAGATCGGCGCATAGGAAGCAGCTTCCCAATTCGGCGACCAATTCTTCCTTGCAACGGGCCGTCTTGTCTGTCGAATAGCGGCTCAGATCGCGGCCCACCCGATCGGGCCGCGCCGTCCAATGCACTGATTCATGAGACATTACAGCGACGTAAGAGGCAGCATCTCGAAAATCTGCCAACACTGGCATCTGAATGAAATCACCCACGGGAGAATAGTAAGCCTTCGAACCGCCGTGTCGGATCTCCGCGCCGGTGTTTGCGAAGAATCGATCAGCGTGTTCAATGCGCTCGACAGGACTGCCCGCCGGCTCCGGACGCCGGTCACAATGATCTGGCAGACCATCGATCTGCTCACAGTTGAACACCGTATACGCCTTCAGGAATGGAATCTCGCGCTCGACTTCGCCGCCGCTCGCGTCCGTCTCGGTTTTCTTGAAGCGGCTGGCATAGACGACGGTGGCACCGCTCTCACCCTTGCGCACATGGGCGCCGAGTTCGTTGGCCTGCCGAAGCGTCATCCAGGTCGGCGACGAGAAGCCGCGTGCAACGCCCTCCGACCAGAGAAGCAGCACGTTGACGCCCGTATATGCCTCGCCATTGTGGCGCAGCGGCCGGGTGATCCGGCCGGACGCGTCACCGACCCTCCACGGCTGCACCCATGGGCGCACGCCCTTCTCCAGATCGGCGACGATCTTCTCGGTGATCCGCGCATAGATGTCGGTGCGCGATCCGCTTTGCTTACCCTTCATGTTCTCAACCTCCGTCATGGAGGCCGCGCCCATCGCGGCCCCGTCACCGAGGTCCAGCGCCGGGGCACAGGCGAGCGAGCGCACCGAAGGCCGCAACGCCAGTGGAGGACGGCAAAGCCGTTGCGGCTCGCTGCCGGCCGCGGCAGGACCGACAACCGGGACGGGGCCGCGATGGGGCGCCGTCTGCGTTTTTCCCTTTCCTCACCCGTCACTTGCCTCGAACCGAAAGAACTCCGGGATGGCAGCAGGAAAAGGCCGCCTCCGGGAGACGGCCTCTGTCGTCGATAGACGGTGCGCGCGGCCGAGCCCGGCCGGAGGCCAATCAGTCGAAGACCGACATCTGGGCCGCTGCCGCCTTGCGGTCGAGGTTCTGCCCGGGATTTTCGATCGGCCGGTCGAACGGTTTCCAGGTCTCGCCGACGATTTGCTTATAGGCTGCCACGGCGCCTTCGGCGGCCATCCGGAGCGCATGCGCCTGCACGCCCATGTCGGCGGCAAACTCGCGCTTGCGCTGGGCGGCGCTGTCATAGCCGACGGGACCGTCGAGATCCTCGTCGCGGGTATCGTTGGCGGATTTGGCCGTGGCGTCGCGCGCTTCGGTGACCGCGCGGCTGTAGAACTGGCCGGCGCCGTGGGCCGAGCCGACGAAGGCGCCGACGATGCGCTGCAGGTGGATCTGCATGGCCCTTTCGCCCAGGCCTTCGGCAAGAGCATCCGATGTCTCCGTGATGAGGCGCTGATGGAGATCGCGGATCCCGTCGCTGTCGACAATGGCGGTTCCAAAACTCTCGGCGATCTTCAGCGCCTGGGCGCTGTCCGGGCATGTGAGCCGGACCATTTCGAGTGTGGCGCCCTTGCGCAGTTGCACGACGCGGGCGGATTGGCGAGGGGTGGTAGCGGGCTTTGCCATGGGTCTTCCTTTCCAGCTCCGAAGCGGTTCCGGCCCCTGCCGGCTTGCCCTTCGGTGCGGTCGACCCGAACCGGCGGAAGACGGGCGCTTCAGGGTCCGGGCACGGCCTGGACAAGCGGAGCCGATCTGCGGGCAAGCAGGGCATCCTGCCCTTGCAATTGCCAAGCGGAGCTGCTCTGCGACGGACGGCGGGCTCCGGCCGCACGGCGGCGCGATAGCGGCCTTGAAGCGGACGGCCGCCGGTTCAGACCGCAGCAAAACCGAAGGACGAGCCGGCGGGGATCCGGCTCAGTCAGGTGCTGGACAAGGCGAACGGCCGCCGGAACGCTACACCTCGTCATCGCCGGTCGTGGGCTTGCGCGTTAGTGGCAGGGCGACCGCACCGTCCGGCGATCTTGCCCTGGGCAACCGATAGGACTGCAGCCAGGTTGGACCGTGCGAGTTCCGCAGACCGCGCAGGATCCCGCCATCGTCGTGGGGCGCACCACCCATCCAGACATCGTTCAGGATGCTCTTCCACCGCCGTCCATGCCTGGCGGCATAGGCCTGGAGCGCAGCCTCCTGCTCGGGGTTGAGCGGAGGAAGTCGTTCGCGTTTGCGAACAGGCCTGTGTGAAGCGGCCATGACGTTGGCCCGGCACCCCTTTGCGGCGATCAGCCGCCGGAGTTCCGCTACGCCAGCATCGAGGCACGCCTTTGCGTCGAGGTGATGGAACTGCCGCCAGAATGCGGTGCGTTCCGCCGATGAGGGCCCGATGCCGGCTTGTCGCTCAAGGTCTCCGATCGTTGCCATGGCGCTACGCCTCCACACAGGGTTGAGCCAGATCGCCGCTCACGCCGGAACGGCTGCGAACCGCGGCGATTGCGGCGTCCTGGCGCGCCAGCTTTCGCAAAAGCGCATCGACCTCCGGCTGTCGCTCAGCGGTGAGTGCCGCCAGGTTCGCACGATAGCGTTCAAGGAAAGCGCCTGGTGGCTCACCCTTCCCACGGCGATATCCCCGCTGACGCCGGCCAATCAGCGGAATGAGCACGGTCATTTTCCGCGTGATCTGCCGGTCGATCAGATCGAGTTGGTGCTGCGTCTGCCGCCGCGCTTCTTCCATGCGCGACAGCTGCGCGCTGCGGTTTGCCGTTGGCGCCATCACACGGCCCTCCCTTGCCGACCGGCAAAACTGGACGGGCCGTCATAGGCATCGTGACGGTCGGCATCGATGACGAACCCAAAGCGGCCCCGCGTTGCGTATTCAGTGCGGGACACGAGAAAGCGCATTGTCTCGGTCTGCCCATCGCGTTTGGCGCCACGCGTGGCGATCACCTCGGTCATATCAGGATGATGGTTCGAATAGATCGCCGAAATCACGACCCAGTCGCCGGCATGACGCCGTTCGAAATCCAGACGGTCCCTCATCCAGGATTGCCTGGGCAACAGCTCCCGTCCGTTCATCTTCTCCCAGACATTCGGCCAGCTGTTGCGGATTGTCTCGTCGGCGCTTTCAAGCTCAAAACGCGTGAAGAGACCTGGAAAGGTGATCGCGACGATCGCACATTCAGCGTCCTCCTCATAAAAGCCTGCGAAGTTTCTGAGGTCGGGATCGACTTTTGCATTTCGGTCGGGCGAAAGATGAAAGCCGCCGTGACTGGCGGTGCAGTGCAGAACGACACCGTCGGCATAGAGGGTGGCAAGCTGCGACGTGCCCCAGGGCGTGCTGGCGGGCATGCGGGTCTGGACACGGGCAAGCGCTGCCAGCTCGCGTTTGTGCTGCGCTGTCGCCAGCACGCGGGCGCGAAAAGCCGCCTCGTCATCGAGGCGGCCGTCATGACCGTAAAAATGGTCGCGCTTCAGCTCCGAAAGCGGGCGCGAAAGTCGCCAGGCGCTGGCGAGGAAATACGATCCCGCGTGACCGGGGACCATGGCGAGCAGCGTGTCACCGATCCTGGCCACCGGAAATCCATCGGCACTGGTGCCGAATTCGACGCCTCCATCAGGGATGGCGGCCGTGTTGTCGTTTTGAAGCCTGGTGCGCGTCATGCCGCCCTCCCTTCAAGGCCGGCAGCCGCCGCCTCGTCGTCCGTCACCTCCTCCAGAACGGCGCCTGGATAGCGGTGGGTCTTCAACCAGGCCTCTGCAGCGTGCCGGTCCTCATCGAGATGGAGCACCTCGCGCGTGTCGCCGGCGCGGTCGAAAATGCGCACAGAGCCAGGCGCAGGGCGCGCGATCACCCTGAAGGTGAGATCGGAATCAAGCCCGAAGGTCCTCCGGATGGTGACGAGGATGATGGTTTTGCTGCCGATATCGCCCTCATGCAGCGTGAAGAAGCCGGGCGCGGTATAGCTGCCGAGCCTGCGCGGCGCCTCCTTGCGAATGAGTCGGCCCTGGCTGTTGCGGGTCTCCCAGGCGGCGAGTTTATTGCGGAAGCTTTCGGGTGGGCGAGGTGTGCCGTCGGACCAGGAAACGAGTGAGCCGATGGGAGCGAGGTCGAATATCAAGGACGCAGACATGGGGAGCTCCTCTGGGTTCTGCGGTTCGCGAAAACGAAAGCGCCGCCGGAGATGCCCGGCGGCGGTGTTCATTCGGAAAGGAGAAGGGTGGCGGCTATTCCGCTGCGATGCCGTAGGCGGACTGCTCCTCGGCAGGTTCGTCGGAGGTGTCTGCCGGGATGTCGGCGTCGGCCAATTCCGGCTCCTTGGCGCTGTGTTCATCGGAGACAGAGGCGTCTTCGACGTCCCCGGCACCGATCGTCGCGGCGTCGACACTGCCGCCGCCTTCATCCTCGGCGTCATCATGCGCGTCGAGGTCATCGGCCTGCCGCATCAGATCAGCGACTTCCAGCGGGTCGGGCGCGAACAGTGCGTCGGGATGGACAAAGCTCGCATCGGCCTTGAAGTGCTCGACGAGTGCGACGCGCGTCTCACGCACCCGCGGCCGTGGCTGAATACGCGCCTCCCTGGCCGCCGCCTCGAGCGCCTGACGCGACAGGCAGGTGAGGAAGTCTTCGGTGCCCATGTTCTGGAGATATCCATCCGCGCCGATCGCCGCGCCGGCAATGCGCGACACGACACCGCTGTTCGACATGCCGCGTCGGCAAGACAAAACCTCGACCAGCATCGAGCGGGCAGCGATCCTCACCGTCTCCATGTCGAAGGAAAACCGCCCGTCCTCGGTGAACAGCCGCGCCACATGCCGCTGAAAACACTTGCGCCCGAACACATGGTCGTTGGCGCCGGAGTCGACCCGGACATTCTGCCCGGCAAAGGCGATGACCATGAGCGCCATCAACATGTCGTCCTCGATCGGCGCACGTGCGAGCGCCTCATGCAGCGCATCGGTGCGGAAGTCGCCGATCATGTCATGGCCCTTCTGGGTGACGTCCGGCCGCAACTTCGCCCCGCCCACATTCTCCTCGGCCCCGGTCGAGCCATCGGCGCCAGCGGCCGTCTTTCCAGCGGCAGGCTTGGCGTCCGGCAGGCGATAGTGCACGATCTGCACCTTGCCCTCACGGTCAAGATAAAGGCCGGTATGGTCACCTTTGCCAGGCTTGCCGTAGACGCGTTCAGCCTTCTTCGGCAGATCCGGCTGGCCCCAGTTGTTGACCTCGACGATCGCGCCCTTCTTCGGCAGATTGCTGGTCATCCATTCCTGCTGGGCGCCAAGGAAGGCCTCGACATTGGTGGTGTAGCGATTGTCTTCGTCCGCGGGACCGAAGAGGTCTTCCGCCCATTCGATTCCATAGGCCTGGCGCAGATCGTCGCCGAAACTGGCATCGCGGGCATACATGCGGGTCTTCGAAAGGCCGTTGGCGATCTGCCACCATTGAGCCGTGTCGCCCTTTTTCGGCTTGTGCGCCTTCCAGACCTCCTTCTGTTCGTCGAGCGAGGCGGCGGCGATCGTGCGAAGCTGCTGCTCCGCCGGCATGTCGCCCTTGGTCATCTGATCCAGCATGGCCGGCAGGACATTGGCCAGAAGGCGAAGTTTTCTGATCTGGCGGACGGGCAATGCAAGCGCGACAGCGATCGCTTCCTCGGTCCAGCCAAGCGCCACGAGGCGCTCGATGCCGCGCCACTGGTCGACGGGGTTTAGCGGTTCAAACGCGACATTCGCAATCATCGAGCGCATCGCGCCATTATCGGTGGCCGCATCGGTGACGAGAACCTCGATTTCGTCGAGGCCGGCGGCAATCGCCTGACGCACGCGACGATGGCCTGCCTGGATGACGAAGCCGTTGCCGCCGTCGCTCTGCGGCGACACGACCGGCGGCTGAATGATGCCGACGGATTTTATCGTCGCCAGCAACAGCGCATCGGCCTGCGGCGAAGATTTCGAGCGGCGGGCGGCATCGGGATTGTCGTTCAGCGCGCGGGGATCGAGTTTCAGGATATGCATGGGAAAACTCCTCTTGTCCGGGGTTCCGGGAGGCGGCAAGCTGCCGCTCCTTGCCTGTCTTCATTCTTTCGAAGACACATCCCCAACCGCGGAGCGGGCTGGCCGGTGCAACTGCGCGCGAGCAGCCCTGCCGCGAAGTGCCAAGCGGGGCTCTAGCCCTGCGCGGTCGAGTGGCCGGGATGCGGAGGGGGCGGTTGAGCGTCAGCGTCGGCGGACTGGCCGCTCTGCGACCGGTTTTTCCCTTCTCATTTTTCCCTGTTCTGCCCCATTCGCCGCGCCTGACGCGGCTGATCGTTTTCGCGCGGATGATGGAACAGCGTGCACGAATTTCATGAAACGGGGTTGATCGTTTCATCCTACCAAAAAAGCGCGTGTTGATTGAAACGGCGCTGGACCGGCATGGTCAAGAGTTGTGCGGCGTCATCAGGAGGCCTTCCATGAAGGAGAGGAAGACAGTGTCTGGAAAAATTGACCGCGAAGGCACCGAGCCAGGTGCGGCCGCAACAGCGCTCCGCAGGTCATCGCATCCGGTGCAGCTTGGGGCGTTTGCGACGATGACCCTCAACCAGATTTTCGGCAATCCACTCAAGGGAGAGTCGCCCAGCGCCCGGATGAAGCAAGTTTCGGTCATGCTGGTGGTCGGCCAGCTCCATGGTGACGGAAAACCCATCTCTTTGACACCTCTAATCGAAATCACCGGCATCCACAGAAGCGCCGTCGCTCAGGCCATGCGCTTCCTTGTAGAGCGCGGTCTCCTTGTCGAGGAAATGGGGAAAAACTCGATGGGGCGCGGCATGGCGCGGCAATTCGAAATCTCTCCCGCCTTCATCCAGACGCTCAGACTGTTCAAGGGGGATCCGATCCGACATGGAAAGTGAAACCGAGCAGCTATCGAAGACGCTTGCCTGGACCTGCGGCATGATCCTGCAAAGCGGTTCTGACGACCTGCGGCGCATCGCGCGCGCTACAGCCAGGCGCAAGACCTGGTCGCGAGTATTCCAAAAGAGGACGATGGCGATGCCCGGCCGCGCATCGTCGCCTGCTTCCGGCGCTCCGATACCTACAGGGCGGCGGACGATATTGCCTGTGTCGGCTGGATCCTGACCGCCATCCAGGAACGGGTGAACGAACGCAACCTTTCCGACTGGCGCCAGCTCCGCAAGGTCGTCAACAAGACCGTGAAACTGCTGCCCCTGCCTAAGACAACGATGCATTGAAGGACCACCGGGACGTGCGCGAAGTCTCTCCGTCCGGCCGTGGTTCTGGCTGCTCCGCCAAACCGGCGGCGATGCATGCAACAGGGCCGCCACGCGACACACGGGCCTCGAGCCGGACGTTAGCCTGGATGTCGCGTGAGCAAAAAAAGAGGGCCAGCGGAGACCGCGGCCCTTGAAGTGTGAAGGTCATAAAACCTCCAGAGGGGAACAGCTGCTGCGGCGGCACTGGGAGGAAATCCGCCATGTGCATCAGCTGCGTGCAGGATGCCCGTTTTTTGACCAAACGCAAATCATTTATTGTGCAATGCAGCTATGCGCATGCTGCATCGCATCCAAAAAGCCCATATCCGCGCGATCACGCCGCCTGGCTAATGGGCGCATTCAGGACTGTCTCGGCGGCGAGCGCCTCGTCGACTTGCGCGAGGCTGCGGCGCTTTTCCGCCAGTTCGCCGGCGAAGGAGAATTCAGCACCCTGTTCACGTGACCGGTAGGAGGCCAGCCGGCGCTCGGCGTCGACGAGCCGCTGGCGATAGCGCTCGCGCTCTTCTTCCAAGCCACCAAGTGCATGTTCGAGGCGGGAGATGGCGCCAAGCGGCGTCACGGTCACCGGCAGCTCGATCTCGTATTCTGCACCGGTGCGCAGGAGCATGGTCGTGTAGCGATATCCGTCCTTGCCGAAGCGCTGACCTTGATATTCGAGATCGAAGCCGCCGATCGAGGCGATGACATTTTCACCCTGCTGCTGAAGCTGGACCAACGTCAGGATCTCCTTCATCAGCGCCCGGCCCGCCTGCTTGCGGTCGGTATAGGGGTTGCCGATCACGGTCATCGCGAAGGCCTCGCCTGACGTCGGCACCAGGCGCTCGATATCCTCACCGATCTGCATCAGCCGGCGGGTCGAATAGTCGATGTCGCGCTCGGCGTCGCGTATCTGCCGTCGAACCGCATGCTGGTCGTCGATATGGGCGGCGCGCAGCCGCTCCAGCCGCGCGATCTCGGCTTCGAGCCCCGCCTTCTGCATCAGACGCTGGTCGCCGGATGCGATGGCCTTGGCAAAAGCAAACTGGTTGGCCTGGCCTTCGCCGAGATCTTCGAGCTTGCGGATCGAGGTGTCGCCGGAAAGGGCGGCGGCGATGAAGCGGGCCTTGCGCTCGTTGTTCTGCCACATTGTGGCGTCGAGCGAGCCTTCTGTCGCATAGGCGAAGATATCGATTTCGTCGTTCTGGTTGCCCTGCCTGATGATGCGGCCCTCGCGCTGCTCGATCTGCGAGGGCAACCAGGGTACATCGAGGTGGTGCAGTGCCTTCAGCCGAAGCTGGGCGTTGACGCCGGTGCCCATCGTTTCGGAACTGCCGATCAGGAAGCGGATCTTTCCGGCGCGCACGTCGCTGAACAGCCGCTGCTTCGCCTCCGATTTCTTAAAATCCTGCATGAAGGCGATTTCCGAGGCCGGCACACCCAAACGGATCAGTTCGTCGCGGATCCAGCGATAGGCCGAAAACCCCCGCGTCTTCTCGACGCTGATTGTGCCGAGATCGGAAAAAATCATCTGCGCCGCGCCAGGAAGTTCGAACGGCTTGCCGTCGGGACGGACATAGGTGCTTTCACTCGTCTGGTTCCAGATGCGGAAGGCGTTAGCGACAAGATTGTTGAGCTTGTTATCCGGCTCATTGTCGTTGTCGGCATCGACCAAACGCAGATCGATTGCCGCATGGCGGCCGTCGGTGATGACCGAAAGCAGGATGTCCTCGCCCGGCTCCGGCGGCCGGTCGCGCTCCTCGATCGCCTTGATGCGGGCATCGAGCATCGTCTGGTAGTTCTTGAAGGACTGTGTCGGCTTCGACGTGACGATCTGCCGCCTGCCGGTCGAGACCTCGGGCACCTTCACATATTGGCGCAAATCGCTCGGCATCACGACATCGGCAAAGGATCGGAACATGGCAATCAGTTCGGGCACGTTGACGAAGCTGGCGAACCGGCTGACCGGCTTGTATTTGCCCGACGGCTGCAGTTCGAGCTCGGTCGTGGTGTCGCCGAAGGTCGAGGCCCAGGCGTCGAACTCGTGCAAACCCCGCTCCATCAGCGCGGCGTGGTCCATCAGCCGCTGGACGGTGTACATCTCTCCCAAAGTATTGGTAATCGGGGTTCCAGAGGCCAGCACCAACGCCCGGCCGGGATTTTTCGTCGCGATGAAACGGGCCTTCACGTATAAATCCCAGGCGCGCTGCGAGCCGTTCGGATCGACACCCTTCAGCGTCGACATATTGGTGGCAAAGGAAAGCTTGCGGAACTCCTGCGCCTCATCGACGATGATCTGGTCGACGCCGATCTCGGCGATGGTCAGCAGATCGTCCTTGCGGGTGGATAAGGCTTCGAGCCGCTCCTGCAATCCCTCCTTCAGCCGTTCGAGGCGCTTCAGCGACACCCGGTCGTCGCTTTCGACTTTGGTGAGCAGCGTCTCGTAGAGCTCCAGTTCGTCATGGATCATCTGTTGCTCGAAGGCGCAGGGGATGCCGATGAACCGGAAGGCAGAATGGGTGATGATGATGGCGTCCCAGACGGCCGTCGCCGCCCGGCTCAGGAACCGGGCGCGCTTGTCCTTCGAAAAATTGGTTTCGTCGGCCACCAGGATGCGGGCATTCGGATAGAGGGCGAGGAATTCTCTCGCAGCCTGCGCCAGGCAGTGACCGGGCACGACCAGCATCGCCTTGGCGATCAGGCCGAGCCGCCGCTGCTCCATGATCGCCGCTGCCATGGTCATCGTCTTGCCGGCGCCAACGGCGTGGGCGAGATAGGTCGAGCCGGATGAGATGATCCGCCAGATGCCGCGTTTCTGGTGGCCATAAAGAGAAAAGGCGCTCGAGGCGCCTG
Organism: Rhizobium sullae; assembly: GCF_025200715.1. NCBI lineage: Bacteria > Pseudomonadati > Pseudomonadota > Alphaproteobacteria > Hyphomicrobiales > Rhizobiaceae > Rhizobium > Rhizobium sullae. Next base: position 42,978 of record NZ_CP104146.1, on the reverse strand, counting down.
GAAGTTGGAGATGCGAGCCGTCGAAGGCGCGGGGCGCGATATTGTTGAAGCGGTCGTTATAGATGCGCGCCAGCCGATCGGTGCGATCAGGATCGGACCAGAGCCAGTTCTGAAACGCGACCTTGATCTTCTGGAGCTTCTCCTTGGCCGCTTCGGTATCGACGATATTGAGCACGCGGCGTTCGCTATCGCCCTCCCTGATCGTGTCAAAAATCTGCGGCACGCGGCTGTTGAGGGCATCGGCGAGCAGCTCTCCGGCGTGTCGGCGTTCGGTGCCCCATTCCGACGTGCCGGCCGCATTGTAGCCAAGCTGGCGCGCCTCGACGGTCCACGACGCCAGTTCCGGCATATGATGAATGCGGATTTCGGCGCCCATGGTCTCGTGGACGAAGGCGACGATATCGGCGGCCGGTATCCAGGGGGCACCGAGCCGCGCGGTGATATCGGACGGGCGAAGATCGGCCGGCTGCACATCCTGTAACGCCAGAACGTTGCGCTCATAGGCCGGATCGAGCGCGGCCGCCGCTTCCGCGATCTTCAGCTTGTCGCGGACCGGACCGGAGAGATAGGCGTCTGCCATCTGCCAGCTGCCATCGGCGGGATCGCGGAAGATGGCGCTGCCAAGCTCGGCGGCGACGTCAGCCACTTCGCGATGCAGCAGTTCGGCGATGTGGTCGGGATCGACATGGCCGCGTTCGTTGAGCACCACGGCGAGCGCGTCGGCGGCACTGGTGATTTCAGGCGGGGCGGGTGGCGAGATCACCCGCTCGCTGAAAATCGGGCCCGGCCGGGCGGTGTTGTTCTCAAGATCGTAGTCCTCGGTGGAAGCAACCAGCCAGCAATCGGGATCGTCGAGGAAGGGCTGCAGGTTCGGGCGGCGATGGTGTTCGCGCGTCTCGCCGGTTTCCGGATCTTGCGCGATCGACACCGCGGTGTGGTTGATCGGTCCGAAGTCACGGACGAAACTGGACCAGGCGATGCGCAGCTTCACCTGACTATCCTTCCATGGCCGGTCGAGTTCCTGGGCCTTCAGCACCGCGCGCACCGCGTCGCGGATCGGGATGAGCTTGCGGATGATCCGGACGTGCTTTTCCGGGATGCCGTCGGCGCTGCGGCCCTTGCGCACCTTCACCGCAACCGGTTCGCCGTCGATGACCTGCATCAGGCCGCGGGCGTTGTCGAAGAAGAAGCTGCCCTCGCGCACATGGCGCTCGGACGGCAGATCGACGACACCCTGATCGGCTGCTTCCTCCAGATCGAAATCGATCCCGGTCGGCTCGCCGTCGTAAAGGGCTTCCGGAAGAAGATCGATCGCGGCCGACAGCGCGGCGTCGAGATTCACGCCGGCACGCGGCAGGCATGTATAGGTCTCGCCGAATGGACCGGAGGTCAATGCATGCGTGCCGAGCACGAAATCCGGATACTGCGCGAACCAACGATTGACGCGGATGGCGCCCTCGTCCGCCGTCGCCGGCTGGACCTCCCCGGTATCGAGCCAGGACAGATCGCCCTCCGACTCCCCGGCCTTGCGTTTGCGGAAAAACAGGATGTCAACGACGACGTCCGTGCCCGCCTCAACGCGAAAGCTGCCTTCGGGCAGGCGGATTGCCGCAATCAGGTCGGCTGTCTTGGCGATATGCTCGCGCGCAGAGACATCGGCCTTGTCCATCGTGCCCGAGCTGGTGGCGAAGGCGGCGAGGGCGCCGGGTTTCAAGAGATCGATCGACCGGGCGATGAAATAATCGTGCAGCCGGAGCCCGAGCGGACGATAGGCCCGGTCGGAACGTACGGTGCGATCGGAGAAAGGTGGGTTGCCCAGGGCAAGGTCGAAACTCGCCGGCAGCTCTGTACGGGCGAAATCGCCGGTGACGATCCGCGCCCGCGGCTGCAACAGCCGGACGATGCGGGCGGTGACCGGATCGAGCTCGATGCCGGTGACGTGGGATACACCGCGCATGACTTCCGGCATCAGCGCCGGAAACAGGCCCGTGCCGATGCCCGGCTCCAGCACGCGGCCGCCGCGCCAACCGAGGCGCTTGAGGCCTGACCAGATTGCCCGCACGATGAACTCCGGTGTGAAATGCGCATACTGGGTGCAGCGGGCGAGCGAGGCATAGTCGCTCTCGCCAACGGCATCCTCGAGCGCCGCGCCGATCTCGTCCCAGCCCTTGCGGAAGTCGACCTCGCCCGGGCGGCGGAAGACGCCATTGGCAAGGTCGGAGGCGCCAAAGCCGGTGAACCGGATCAGCTTCTCCTGCTCCTCGCGCGTCGCCGCACGTTCGTCCGCTTCGATCTTGCTGGCCAAGGCGATCGCGGCGATGTTGTCGCGCGCCCGCTGCTTCCAGCCCTTCGCCAAGCCACGACTATCGGCGAGATGGAAGTTCGAACCGCGTGACCGGGCCGCCATCGACGGCGGCGGCACGATCGCTGCGACGGGCATCGCTGGCGCCGGCGACGCCGGATCGGGATCGTCGTCGTCACCCGGCCCGAAATCGCTGCCGAAGGCGGTGGCGCCGAGGCCAAGGCCCGACGACAGCGCGGTGTTGCCGAAAAGATCGATGGTGAAGGGATCGTCATGCGACATGCGAAAATCTCCTGTGTGAGGGCGCACGATGCCTTCCGCCTTGAAGCCTCCAGCGGATGACGGGCGCGAATTTTGGGGATTGGTGATGGGCGGGCGCCGGACGGTGTCCGTCGACGGATCGCTAGTCTCGCGCGATCACGGAAAGCTGCATCGCGTCCTTGAGGAACGCGATCTGCAGATGCGTGCAGCCGCGGCTGGCGGCGATCAGCGGTTCAAGGCCTCCGGCGTCGAGGAAATCGACGCCATCGTCGCCGCCAAATGTCCGGCGTTTGACCTCGAACCAGTCGTCGTCCGTGTTCGGGTCGCATCCCTCGGCATAGACGACGAGCGGCTTTGCGCCTTCTGCCAGTTTGCCGTTCGACATCGCATAGACCCCATGGTCTCCGACCAGCCAGAGGCCGGGCTTCTCATTCTTGTCAGGCGCAAGTCCAAAGTGTGGATCGCGAAAGCCGCCATTGGCTTTTGCGTCGGAGATGCCGCGGTCGATGACGGCGCGGACGGCGGCGACGGGGAAGGTGAGTATCATCTCGCACCTCCCTCACGCCGCGATCGGGTCGGGCAGATAGCGCAGATGCACCGGCAGCTTCACCGCCATCTCCACATCCGTGAGGTCGTCCAGCAGCTTCAGCGTGGTGCCGTGTTGGCCGCCATAAAACAGTATCGTGCGCTGGCCGCGGTCGCGTTCCGCAAAGCGCTCGCCGGCATAGCCGCGGTAATCGTCGTGGGTGCTCGACCAGATGTGCTCGAGACGTTCCTCGCGGGTCATCGCCCGCACGGGACGGGTTTCGCGCTCAACGATGGCGTCGCGCAGCCGCGCGGGCGAGCCCTTGTCGGCGAGGTCGCAATAGCCATGGAAGTACCGCATCTGTCCATCGATCCTCAGGGTGAAAAAGATGCTGGTGATCGAGCCGGTCAGGAACTCGCGCATGGCGAACATCTCGCCACGCATGAAGAGCGGCGGCAGGATCTCGAACATGTAGTCGTTAGAGGCTTGGTCTATTTCGAACCATTCATTGCGATAGAGCGGGCTATCGTCGCTCTCCCAGCGGTTCGGGCGCTGGGCGTGACGGTCGAACATGCGGAACATCTGCCTGATGTCGGCGATGCCCTGATAGACCTTGCGGATCGGAGAGTGGGTCATGGCTGGCTCCTTCTGGCCGTGTCGGGGCCGGAGCGCGGCGAATCCTCTATGGACTCGCCATCTTCTCTTCAGCCCTTCCTGACCCCTCCCCCAGAGCCGCCTCTCCGTCCGGCCGGGTCAAGGGCCGCGTGAGCGGGCGAAGCTTCACCCTTGACGCGGACGGCGGGCATGCGGCAGCCAGGTTTTGCGTTCCTGCTTTTTCATTTTTCTCTTTCCGTCTTCTCCTGTGCCTTCATATTGTTGCGCGGATCAGGGTACAGGCTGTTTTCGTCGCAGATTTCCTCATACTCCAAGCTTAATTATTGTAATTGAAGCTCAGTCTATAAACTGATAAATTGTCTTCTCAATCAGCCTGTGATCTGATCAAAAGCAACAGGGAGCAACGATGAAGGTCGAGGCACGCAAGCGGGCGCGAAAACGGCTTGACGAACGTCTCCGTGCCCTGCAGCCGGCGGAGAGCTTCCGAGCACCGCCGAAAGGATGGGTTCGGGCCTTGCGTGACGCGCTCGGCATGACCGGCGCACAACTGGGCGCGCGGATGGGAATCCGGCCCCAGACGGTAGAAGCGATCGAGAAGTCGGAAGCGTCCGGCACGATCCAGCTCAGCACGCTCCGCCGCGCGGCCGAAGCGCTCGACTGCACCCTCGTCTATGCTCTGGTCCCGAACACCTCGCTCGAGGCGGCCGTCAACGAGCGTGCCCGCAAGATCGCGTTGCGCGAGCTCAAACGCGTCGCCCACACGATGCGCCTGGAAGCGCAGGGAACGGGCGATGCCGATCTTGAAGCCCGTGTCCAGGCCTATATCCGCGACCAGCTTACCGAGCGCGATCTCTGGTCCGAGAAATGACCGACCTCTTCCAGGAACCAGAGGACGCAACACCGCTCGAGCCCCAGGAGCGCGAAGGCCTGCTTCAAAGCTGGATCACCCACAGGCAGGACCTCAACGAGGCCGAACAGGAAAACATCGTCGAGGGCGCGGTCTGGGCCCGCGGGCGTCGGCGCATGCCGGTCGACAGGATGCTGACCGAAGATTTTATGCGCACATTGCACCGGCGCATGTTCGGCGACGTCTGGCAATGGGCCGGAAGCTTCCGCACGACGGAGCGTAATATCGGCATCCAGGCCTACCGGATTCCGGTCGAACTCGCGGCCCTGCTCGATGACACCAGGTACTGGGTCGAGCATCAAACCTTCGCAGCCGACGAAATCGCAGTCCGGTTTCACCATCGTCTGGTCGCCATCCATCCGTTCCCGAACGGCAATGGCCGCCACGCGCGTCTGGCGGCTGATCTGCTTGTGGAAAAATTGGGTGAAGAGCCCTTCAGTTGGGGCAGCGGCAGCATTGGCGACGTAGGCGAATTGCGCACGCGCTACGTCGCGGCACTTCAGGCCGCCGACAATCACGACATCGGTCCGCTTCTCGCATTCGCGCGCAGCTGAGCGCGAAGATCCTCGTTCCAGTCCTCACGATCCGGACGAACGCGCTCGAAATCGCAGCCCATCTCGGCGGCGATCGCTTTGAGACGCTCGGCGTAAACATCGCCCTGCGCGTTATTGTCGGCGGCGGCGACCAGCAGCACACCTTGCCGCGCCGCCAGCAGCCAGATCGCCGCGTCGGTGGCGGGCGCCCATCCTCCACCGGTGCTCAGATAAAGGCTGTCGCGCCGCGCGCCCTCCAGCGCCGCGAGGCTCATGGCGTCGATCGCCGCCTCGGTGACACAGAGACGCAACGCATCGGAATGACCGTACCGAAACAGTACCTTGGCGCCGCCGGCGGAGAAACCCCGCCATTCCGGACCGCGTTCCTCCCAACCGGTCACACGCCCCTCCCCGTTCCTGTGGACGGCCCACATACTGCCGAGCGGGCCTTCGCGCAGCACATCCAGATGGATGGCGGTTCGGATTACGGCTTCCGGGAGGTGACGGTCGTCGCGCAGATAGCGCCAGGTCATCGATCCCGGCCACGGTTTGCGGCGCTTCACCCATCGTTCCGGCGTGGAAGCCGGCGTCTCAATCGCGCGCGCAGGGCGCGTCCAGGCCGGCGCGTTGGAAACAAAGCCGACCAGTGATGCCACATGGTCGAGGACCTCGACGAAGCTCACGCGCTCCAGATGCTCGACGAGGCTGAACACGTCGCCCTTGGCGTCAGAGAGCGGATCGAACCAGCCCCTGCCCTCGTGGATCACGATGACGATTTCTGCGCCGCGTCGATATTTGACCGCGCGTCGCGTGCTTTGTTTCAGATCGATCGCAAAATTGGCCCGCTCCAGAACAGCGGCGCAGGGGACACGGTCCCGCAATTCTTCCAGTTCTCGTTTTTCCATTTCCCTGCCGGCGCTCTCGCGTCCGCCCTTCTTGTCCGAGTTTCCCTTTTCCCGCAGTTCGCGGGACCGTTTCCGGCGGCCCGCGAAGAGCAAAGGGGGCAAGGGCGCGGCCGGCAAGGTGCAGATCTGCACCCGGCCGCGGCGCTGCTTCCCTTGCCGCCTGCTGCTCGCAAGCGGCAGCACCTCGGCAAAGAGACGCCGGCTCAATGAGCCGGCCCGTATTCGAACGGATCGAATTCGATGAGGATGTCGACCTCGTCATCCTCCAGTTCTGAGCTCGGGAGGACGCCGAGCGAATCGCCGGAGCGAAAGAGAGCGACCGGCACCATCAGGGTACGGGCGAGCTGGAAGGCGTGGCTCTGTGCGAGGGAAAGATCAGACATTTGAGGGCTCCATCTTTGGAGCGGGCCGTTCCCGCTCGATGGCTCCCGTCAGTGTCCGGCGCCGGTCGCGATCACCGCGAAGGCGAAGACAAAGCGGCGGCACGCTTGCGTAGCCGACCCCGATAGAGGGTTGATCGACGGAGATCCGGAGCCGGACCAGGAAGCCATCGCATGAGAGCGGGAATGGATTGCTCTTATGGCAGCGCTAGTGGATTCTGACCTTCCGACCAAATTCGCCCCTGCCAAGTGCCGCTAAAACGGATAGCGGGCGATCGGCGTGGCATCTCGGCCGCGCTTGCAACTGCCGGAGAACTCGGCGACTTGTTATCTCGTCGGCCAAGCGGCAAGACGAGACCGGGGAATGACCTTGAATTCAAGCATGGACATAACCGAGCGAGTAATCGCGCGTTGGAAGACGCGGGGGATTGAAGACTATCAATAAACCGCCGTACCCGATGACGAACGAGACCGGCTGGAGGAACCACCTTGCGGGCAAACGATGACCTTGAACCGCCGCCTCGCCAGACGGCTAGCGACCGTGCCTCCTTCGCGATTCCCTCAGCGGGCTTTGCCTGGCGGATGACTTCGACCCGAGAATAAAATCGAACACCGGTTCGGGATGCCCCAATATCGTCGACTGTGGAACCGGAGGCGTTCGCGCGGTTGCTTCCGCATGGTTAGCAAGCGCCGCCAGGGGGATGCCAAGTGCATGCGCGAAGTCGCTATGCTGCACAGTCATCAATCGGCGAAACAGTGCGGCAGCGCGCCCTGCGTGACGCAGGGCTGCGTCATATATACCCTCGCGTATTTTCACACCGGCTGCCGATAACAGGATCAATCCCTTGAGGAGCATACGGACCGCACTGTCGCGTGCCGCTACCTGCCAAAGGCCTTCCCAAGCCTCATGCGCCTCCCAGTAATAGCCGTGATTGAAGAGATCCTGGCCCCAGGCGAAGGCGTCCGAATCCAGCGACGCCTGTGTCGCGAGGGGTAAAGGTCCGACATGATAGCTGTGTCCCGCCGGATCGCGCACGGGATGGGGCTGCCGACCCGGCAGATAAGCATAATCCGGAAAACTTCTTTGCGGTAACAGACGAGGACGTTTCACAACACAGGTGGCCATAGCTAATAGCATCACGGCATGAACATGCTCTCAGATGAAGCTGCTGCCAAGTCGGGTTGGAAAATCGGCAGACCGCTGCAGAGGACAAATTGAGTGAGCGGCACCACTCAGTCCGACGCTCGAGACGAGATCAGGACTAAACATGTTGCGGACGACACCTGGCCACATTAAAGCTTTTGGAAGCGGCAATCTGCTTTGAAAGCGTCGAGGATTTGTTTATGGCCACTGGCACAGTTAAATTTTTCAATGGAGACAAAGGATTTGGCTTCATTACACCGGAAAATGGAGGGGCTGACGTGTTTGTGCACGTGTCTGCGCTGCAGAGTGGCAGCTCGCTTAGCGAGGGACAGAGAGTGAACTACGACGTCGGTCAGGATCGCAAGACTGGGAAATCGAAGGCGGAAAACGTACGCGTTCTGTGATCGAGTTCGTCCAATGGTGGATCGGCCGCGCTTTGGAGGCCGATCCTTGTTGGGGAGCCGAGATCCTTGCGGTATGTGCGGATCGAATCCTATCCTCCTGGCTTCCCGGAGATTTGATGTCTTTATCCTCTGCAGGAAGCGGCAAGGTGAGCATAGCCACTTCTGTTTGTTCATGATATGTTCTTATTGAATCGACATCAGTGCAGGACCCGATGGTCTAACATATCGGTAAGCCCGGCGTCGGCTTCAAATTCTAGGAGCAAGCGGCTCTGTTGAGGTGACATGACTGATTACAATAAATTGAGCCGAGAAGACTTGATCCGCCTGCTGCTTGACCGGGACGGCATTGATATCGGCGGCATCCGTTTGACCTATCCAGGGCAGACCCCCCCTTGGCAGATCATTCGTCAGTTGAAACCCCGCTCGCAGCGCATCGAGAAGAAGCTGTGTGTCGGCTCCGAAATACAGCAGTCAGAGAATGTTTTGCTTGAGGGTGAGAATCTCCAAGCACTGGTCAGTCTGTATAAATATCGAGGGCAAGTTGACCTCGTTCTTACTGACCCGCCCTACAACACCGGTTTGGACTTCCGCTACAACGACCGTTGGGATGAAGACCCAAACGACCCTGATTTGGGGAAGTTGGTGCCCGCAGATGACGGGTCAAGGCATTCTAAATGGCTCCGATTCATGACGCCTCGCCTCTGGATGATGAAGGAGATGCTCCGCCCTGGTGGGGTGTTGGCCATCTGTATTGATCATCGTGAACTGTTCAGGTTGGGCATGTTGCTCGACGAGATGTTTGGTGAGTCAAATCGGATCGGGATTATCAACTGGCAGAAATCCTACGCACCGCGAAATGATCAACGTCAGCTTTCGACAGCAACCGAATATGTTCTCGTTTACGCAAAAAATTCGGAGCGAGCGAAGACAGCCTTGCTCCCTCGCACCGAGGAAATGGACAAGCGATATCTCTCACGGGATGGCGATCCCCACCCTTGGAAGCCGGGCGACCTTACCGCGCGAGGTGAAGAAACTCACCTCTCGATGATCTATGCGATTCAATCCCCTTTCACCGGGCAACTGCATTATCCGACGGCTGGGCGCCACTGGGGCTCAGAAAAGCGCCGGATGAAAGTCTATCTTGAGACATGGGGATCAAAATACGTCGAACGCGAAATTGGGGACGGTCGACAAAAGGCCCTGCTGATCAGCGGCGCTCCAATTCCCGGCGAGAAGTCGTTCTCGCCAGAACACAAAGTTCTAAAGGTGGCTCGCAAAGCCGCCGAAGATATACGTGGCGGCGTCTGGCCGGTTGCACATTGGCGCGATGATGGCCAAGGCACTTTCGGCATGAAAAAGTACCTGAAGGACGTGAAACAAGGCATCGTGCCGACAACCTACTGGTCCGACGATGACTATGAAGTGCCCTTGGATATAGGCACAACCTCTTGGGATCACGAGCATTCGGGCCATAGCCAGATTGGCATCAACGAGCTCACGTCGATCGTTGGGCCGGGCCATGGCTTTGAAACCGTCAAACCGATGAAGCTCATAAAGAAGATCGTTCAAATCTGGTGCCCTCCCACAGGTATCGTGCTAGATCCGTTCGCAGGATCCGGGACAACAGCGCACGCGATTATGGAATTGAACGCGGAGTCTGGAGCTGATCGGCGCTTTCTGTTAATCGAGCAGGGCCGCCCAGAGCGCGGCGACGCCTATGCTCGCACTCTCACCTACGAGCGCCTGAAACGTGCTGTGACCGGGGAGCGCGTTAACAAGAAAGGCGTTTCCGCCATTACCGCGGCGCCGCTTTCCAGCGGCTTCAGGTTTTCAAAACTCATGTCGCAGGTCGACGCGTCAGCAGTGTTGGCTCTCGAACGGGAGGAAATGGTCGATCTCCTGTTGACCTCTTATTGGGATCAGAAGGATCGAGCAGCTGCACATTTGAGGCGCCTGCCAGCCGGAACGCATTCATATCTGTTTGCGAAGAGCGCGCGGGGCGAAGGCTTCTTTCTGATCTGGAATGGTCCGGATCAGCCTTCGGTTCTCAATCGAACGTCTTTCCGCGCAATCGCTGCGGAAGCCAAGGCGGAGGGACTCGCGCAGCCGTTTCACGTGTATGCGCGAATATCGACGTACAGTGGTCCGAATGTGGAATTCTATCAGATTCCGAATCGCATCCTGGATGCGTTGGGGTTTAACGAAGCACTACACCCCTATGGAGTCGGATCGATGTCGGATGCCGGCGAGGAGAGCGCCGCGTGAGCATTGAGTTACTTCCCTTCCAGACGAATGCCTCACAGCAAATCGCATCTCGGTACAGCCTCCTCGTCGCCGACAAAAAGCGACCGATGGAGTACATGGGATGGCCAACGCCATTTTACCAGGCACTTGCATCGCTCACTGGATCCGGCAAGACGGCAATTCTCGCAGACACAGTGTCTCTGCTGCGTGCCGCGATGACTCTCGAACCGATCGTTTTGTGGATTTCCAAATCCAAGGCTGTCGTCGATCAGACGTTCGCCAACTTCGAGGCCGGTGGAAAGTACGAACACCTGATCCCTGAATTCACCACAGCGTATCTCGCCGAAGCCAAGATCGATCAAATCCAAGACGACACGCAGGCGTGTATCTTGCTGACAACAGTGGGGAGCTTCAACCAGAAGTCAAAAAGCGACGGCAAACTCAAGGTCCATCAGAAGGACGAGGACGAAAATGACGGGGCCTTGTGGGAAATACTCGCCGATAGGAAAGCCCCCAGCGCTTCCGATCGGCGCGCTCTGATCATCGTGTATGACGAAGCTCATAACCTCTCCGACCAGCAAACTGATTTGCTCCTTGAACTTGAGCCGGATGTTATTCTTGCCGCTTCGGCAACGATGCGAACTCCAGGGAAATTAGGGCAGATTATCGATCGGCTCAGGCAGGTGGGTTGGAGTGCGGAAGCAATCGCCGATCCTGAAAACAGTCCATCGCGGTGCTTGATCACCGCCATCAGGTCCAAGGAACCTGTCGACGCGGGCCTAGTGAAACGGCAGATCGTCCTGGGGGGCTACGACACCGAGATGGAGACCACTCTGAACGATATGATCGAGGACTTCCAGCTCGCTACGCTCAAAGCCGACGAACTCGAAGCTGGCTTCCTTCCCAAAGCCATCTATGTCTGCCGCACCAATATTAGTCAGGACGATGGGACTGCCGACAACCCTCATCGGCCATTCAATCAACGCAAGGCGCCGCCGATCTTGATATGGCGATATCTGACAGAGGAAAAAGGCATCCCTGCGGACGAGATCGCGCTCTACTGCGATCTCAAAATGAGTCAGAAGGACTATCCAGCCCCAGAAGGCTTCACATTGTTTTCAGGTGGCGAAGACGATTTCGCGGTGTTCTCGCAAAGCAAATACCGCCATATCATTTTCAATCAAAGCCTACAGGAGGGCTGGGATGACCCAGCCTGCTGTTTTGCATACATCGACAAATCGATGGGGTCGGCTCTGCAGGTCGAGCAGGTGATTGGCCGCGTCTTGCGGCAACCCGGAGCGCGCCATTATGCGGATCCGCTGTTGAACACAGCAAATTTTTACATCCGGATCGACAGTAAGCAGGAATTCCCAAGAATACTTGAGGTAGTGCGCCGCAAGATTGCGTCGGAGATGCCTGATGTCAAACTGGACGGCTTTAGTGATTCACGCGACCGGCGGCGTTCGCGTTTCGAGCCGAAACAAATGCTCACTATCCCTGAAATCCACATCGACGCCGACGAGTCCGTCGAGCCTTTGACCGAAGCTATCGCGTCGATCCATGATTACACTGCGGATCTGGTGAACGTTCAAGGTGCTGGCGAATTGACCCGCGCAGTTCAGCAAATTGGTGATGGCTCAAAGCCATTGATCGAAACCCACCTCAAAGATCATTCCAACCGTGTGATTGCTCGCTGGCTTGTGCGCCGACACATGCAGTCCAGATATCCTGAAGCCGTCAAAACGATCGATTGGGCGGAGCCAAAATTCGAAGCGCGCATTGAGATTACAAGCGTTGCAGCGCAGCAATTGCGGGAAGACGCAGAAGGTTTGGTTGATACCTACCTGTCACACGCGGAACTGGCATTTGAGGACTCTAACCCTTATATAGTTGGTGCGGTTTTTGTTCGCCCCGACGCAAATCATAAGTTCACAAATGCTGTCCATGAAAGTTATAGCGACCTGAACGCCGATGAACTTGCGGTTGCTCTCGAGATTGATAGCACTGGTCTTACTTGGACTAGAAATCCGGTTAATGGTGGATATTCAATCCCACTTTTGGATAAAGGTGAGAGTCGACGCTTCTTCCCTGACTTTCTTGTCTGGAAAGACAAGAAAATCATAGCAATCGACCCCAAAGGCGGCTTCCTCCTTCAGACAGAAGCCGGCCGAAAATTGCTGGCAATCCGAGATGAAAAAGGGCAGCAGCGTATTTTGGTTCGGTTCATTACCGAAGGGACTTGGTCTGCCGAAACGATGAAGCAAACGAACAATTCCGGCTTTTCCGTTTGGCGCATGACAACGACCGGTCAGATACGATGCACTAACCACGGCGATGTAGCTGGTGCAGTTAGGAAGGCTTTGGAGCTAAAATAGCGTTGGCAGTCGCTCGCAACCTAGCTGCCCTGCCCGTCGTTATGTATTTGAATGGTGCTATAGGCAATGACCCCGATCATCTGCGTGTCGAGGGAAGCGAATCCAGCTAGCGATACCATGCGGTTTGTCCGAAACTTGCCTACATTTTTCGGACCACTGCTTGCCCATCGTCCGAAAAAAGACTACACATTTCGGACATGACAGCCGACTCACCGGATCTCAAGCACGGCATGCTCGCGCGTATCAACGCTGAGGCGTTGAGAAAAGTATGGACGCCGAGCGATTTCATCGATCTTGCCTCGCGCGATGCCGTTGACAAGGCATTGCAGCGGCTGACAAAGGCTGGGACTCTGAGGCGGATCGATCGCGGGCTCTATGATAAACCCGGGTTCAACAAACTTACCCAGAAACCCAATCCACCTGATCCGCGCTCGGTAATCGACGCAGTTGGGCGACGCGATCAAACCCGAATGCTTGTCGACGGCATGACCGCCGCGAATGATCTCGGCCTGACCGACGCCGTTCCAGCAAAGATCGTAGTTCACACTGATGCGCGCCGTCGCGCGATTAAGCTAGGCAACGTGACGATAGCTTTCCGCCCGACCGCGGCGAGCAAGCTGTTCTGGGCCGGCCGGCCAGGTATGCGTGTCGTCCAGGCGCTTCATTGGCTGCGCGACCTCTTGGTCCGCGAAGGCGAGAGCGATCAGGTTAGGCGAAAGCTCTCCAAGCTGTTCGAGGATCCAGCCGTGGGGCCGCAGCTGAAAGCAGATCTCACCGCGGGTATGACAGCTCTCCCAACCTGGATGTGGATGTTTCTCAAGCCCCTTATCGAAAAAGATGATGGCGTTGCGCGTGACGATGACGATGACGATGACGATGACGATGACGATGGTCAGAGCGTCTCCGCCACTACACAACAAGCGCGGAAGCCGTCCTCTCAGCAGAAAACACAAACCGCGCGCCGCGCGACCCGGGCGGAAAAGACATGAATCCTGCTTTTGACGAAGTACTCGCAGCCGGGGAAGATGCAATGCTGAGCGCCTTCGATACGACGGCTCAACGCCTCGGCACGGCCGCTCAGAATATTGAAAAAGACTTCTGGGTGTGTTGGACACTGGACGCATTGTTCGACGGATTGAAAAACGGCGGTCCCCGCCTCCTCTTCAAGGGCGGAACGTCGTTGTCAAAGGGATTTGGTCTGATCAGCCGCTTCTCCGAAGACATAGATGTCACGGTGTTTCGGGATGATATTGGTGAGCCGGCGACCATCGAGGAACTTGAGGCGCTCAGTGGAAAGAAACGCAAGGCTCGCCTCGAGGCGATCAAGGATGCCTGCAAAGCTTATATCAATGGCCCGCTTCGCGACGAATTGACAGTGATCCTTGCTGGCCGCCTCAAGGCCGCCGGCGTTGATGCCGCAAAAGCGCGAATCGAAGCCGATGACACTGACCCTGACGGTCAGACATTGTTGATTTGGTACCCGTCGGCGACGCCGCGTTCGGATTATGTGCGCGCAGCCATCAAGATCGAGTCGGGCGCGAAATCTGCGCTTGATCCGAACAGCGAAGTGCCGATCAAGCCCTATGTCGATGATGATCTTCCAGGGCTCGACCTGACGGTGCCAGCGGTGCGGACCGTCAATCCTGAACGAACCTTCTGGGACAAAGTGGTTATTCTCCATGGGCTGCGGCGTTGGTTCGACAAGCGTGATGAGCTGAAAGGTGGTGGCCAGCGGGTATCGCGGCACTACTACGATCTGCACCGGCTCGTCGGGACAGCCGTTGGGGCGGCCGCTGTCAAAGACAGAGCCCTCGGCGACGATTGCGTCGCGCACGCGCGCATGTTCTTCAATCGGCCCGACTTCGACCTTGCGACCGCTGTACCCGGCTCGTTCGCGCTTGCGCCGCATGACGCGATGATCGAACAACTCCGCGTTGATTACCGGGCGATGCAGGGCATGATTTTCGGCGACGCGCCCGCGTTCGAAGCCGTGATCGAGAGCATCGCTTCGCTCGAGGCAAGCCTAAACAAGATGGCCGAATGAGGCGGGGGCGGCGATGAAGAAGCTGGAGGAATCGGTGGGCACGAAACCGGAGCCGGACGCATATCACGACGGCCCGGTGGTCGCGCCGCTGCGCAAGCGACGACTGACTGGCGAGCTTTACGAGCGCGATCGGAAGGTGGAAACACTCATCGCAGAACTGGCAGTCTTGTCGCGTGACGAGTTGATAGGCCGGGCCGCAATCACGAAGCGCTCCGACCCAGGCTACGTAACGAGCGAGTGTCTCGTGCATTTCATTCGCGCCAGCCGTCACGACAATAACGAGACCTGGTTCGAGCGGCTCTATCGTATTCTCATGGAGCGGGTGCTGCGCAGCGTGCCCAGATCGGAAAGCTCCGACGGCAAGACTGAATCGCTGACCCGCAGCGTGGTCCGTGACAAAGTCTTCAGCCGGTTCGTAGAAATGCTTTCTGCGGACCGTGCATCATATGTCGATAAACTCGACTATTTTGAAGTTCGGTTCGATGGCGCTGTTGCGAGCTTGCGACGCGATGCTCAGGAACAGGCTTGGCGGGACGAGAACAGATCCCAGCCTATCGAATACGACGAGGAGAACGGTGAACCGACCGCAGAGGTGGAAAGAGCCGCCGGCGCCCATGATCCTTTTGCCGCACCGGAAATCGGCGACCCGTTTTACCGGTCGCGTCTGGATGCGGCGATTGAAGCTCTACCGCCAGAACAAATCAGGATCATACACATGCTGAAAGAGGGCTTTCCCATAGATTCAAAGGAGCCAGACGTCATGACCATCGCCAAGGCATTGGGCCGCTCCGAAAAGACGATCCGGACTTATCGCGATAAAGCGATTGCAGCATTACGGTTGGCTCTGGCTGACGGTGAACAGCAATGAGCCCGGCTGGCGAACGCCCCTCCCGTGAAACTGTGCTTGACGCATTCGCGGTCGAAAGCGAGTCAGATCGCTCGACCCTTGAGCGCTACCTGCGGCTTTACCCAGAATACGCCGTCGAACTCGTTGACTTATCGCGCGAGCTGAGCCGTGAAACTTCGGAAGATGACGCACCGCTCTCCGCCGTGGATCAGGAGCTGATCGACGCCGCCTGGTCGCAACACGCGAATGCTTTGCCAACGGCTGGGTCAGATCCCTTTGCGGCTCTGACAGCCGACGATTGGCGCGCTGTTGCTCGCAAACTAGATGTCCCGCGTCAGGTCATCACCGCGTTGCGTGAACGGCGGGTGTCACTGCTGAGTATTCCGAATAGGTTCCTTGGGAAGCTGGCAGAGGCGATGCGCTGCTCACTTTCCCAACTGCAGATGTCCTGGGGAACGGCACCGTTGTCCGCAGCTCGCAGCTATAAGGCGGATGGCAAGCCGAGCGCGGGCGAGCAAGTATCCTTCGAGAGAGTTCTGATCGACGCTGGCGTCTCCGATGAGAAGCGGGCCGAGCTTCTGACAGAGGCCGAGTGATATGGACAGCGTGGAGCTTGCCAGGCAAGTCGCCGCCGAGCTTCACGCTCATCTGGTCGAATCCGGCGCCGATCCCTGGTCACCCTACGAGTTGGTTGTCGCCGAGGCAAAGCGACGCGGGATCGACGTTGAGCCTACTGCGGCAGGTGCGGCTGTGCTCAACGGCGGTCGCGCGACCTTCATAGCCGGCGACGACCTGATCCTTCATGAGAATATCGGTTCCTTGTTCAACAGAGCGTTCCTCGTTGCGCACGAGATTGGACATGTCGAACTTGGCGACGATCCCGATGACGAGCTAACGCCGACAATCGATCCCGCTCGCCCGGCGGAAGCTTCGCCGGTCGGCATTGATCGGGTCGTTGACTATGGGCGCAAACAGCGGCGCGAAGTCCAAATGGATTTGTTCGCGCGCGAGCTGCTGCTCCCGCGCAACGTCGCGCGGGCACTTCATATCGACCAGGGCCTCTCGGCGGCCGAGATTTCCACGAAGCTCGGCGCACCGTTCGAGGTCGTCGCGCAACAGCTATTCGATGCCTTGCTCCTGCCGCCGGTGCCGGCCACGGCCGGGACGGCGCATGTGGAACGGCCGTTGAATCCTCTGCAAGCGGCGGCGGCGGCCCATCGCGGCGAAGCTTACCTGCTCGAAGCAGGCCCCGGTACGGGCAAGACGCAAACCTTGGTTGCGCGCGTCGAAGGCCTTCTGGAAGACGGCGTTGATCCGAGGCGGATCTTGCTCCTGACCTTCTCGAACAAGGCGGCGGGGGAAATGGCCGAAAGGATCGCGCGCAAGCGGCCAGAGGCGGCCGCCGCAATGTGGATCGGCACGTTTCACGCCTTCGGCCTCGATATCATCCGTCGGTTTTATGCCGAACTCGGCTTGCCGAAAGACCCGCGGATGATGGATCGAACCGAAGCGGTCGAGCTCCTTGAGGAGGAGTTTCCGCGCCTGAGGCTTTCTCACTATCGCAATTTTTATGATCCCACCCAGATCATCGCCGATATGCTGGTTGCCGTATCGAGAGCCAAGGATGAGGTGGTCGATGCCGATACCTACGCAGTGCTCGCCGGCGCCATGCTGTCAACGGCAGCTGACCCGGAGGCACGCGAAGCAGCAGAGCGCGCCGTCGAGGTCGCGCGCCTCTACGCGGCCTATGAGCAGCTAAAGCGCTATGCCAACTGTGTCGACTTTGGCGACCTTGTCGCGCTACCGGTTCAACTGCTCGAGAAGGATGCGGCTATCCGCGCGACACTCCAGGCGCAGTACGATCACGTCCTTGTCGACGAATATCAGGATGTCAATCGCAGCAGCGTGAGGATGCTGAGCGCAATTCGCCCCGATGGCGATAATCTCTGGGTGGTCGGCGACGCCAAGCAGTCGATCTATCGGTTTCGGGGAGCGTCATCGTTCAACATGACGCGCTTCGGGAAGGAAGACTTCGCCGGCGGCAAACGCGGTCGATTGAAGCGCAACTATCGCTCAGTACCAGAGATTACGACCAGCTTTTCCAATTTCGCGATCAAGATGCGAGCTGGCGATGCCGATAGCGACCTCGAGGCAGATCGGGACGCCAATGGCCATGAGCCGGAATTGCGCACGGTGCGGCGAGCCGAAGAACAGCAGGTCGCCCTGGCCGAGGCGATCGAGGGACTGCGGCGCGAGGGGCACGCCTATCGCGATCAGGCGGTCTTGTGCACGGGCAACGAAAAGCTGTCCAGGATAGGGCAAGATCTTGAGCGCCTCGGTGTGCCGGTTCTCTTCCTTGGCAGCCTGTTCGAACGAGGTGAGGTCAAGGACCTGCTTGCACTCCTCTCGATCCTCGTCGACCGGCGCGCCATGGGTCTCGTTCGCATCGCCTGCTGGCCGGATTTCGCGATGTCTTTCGCGGACGTCGCGGCTGTGTTCGCGTACTTGAGAGCAACAGATCCCGCTCCGGCAAGTTGGCTGCAGAATATCGCCTCCATCCCGGAATTGAGCGACGCAGGCCGTCGGACTCTGGAAAATCTGGCAGTTGCCCTGGGTGGATTCGGCGATGCCGCCTCGCCGTGGACAATACTCGCAACGCTGCTTCTCGATCGCACGCAGATTGCCGCACGTCTCGGAGCATCGTCGGAGCTCGGTGATCGCACACGCGGTATTGCGATCTGGCAGTTCCTGAATTTCGTCCGCGTACAACCGGCGGGGCGCGGTCTGCCTGTCACGCGCCTGCTCGACCGCGTGCGCAGACTGGTGCGTCTGGGCGACGACCGGGACCTGCGACAGCTTCCGGCAGCAGCACAGCATCTCGACGGCGTGCGACTGCTGACGATCCACGGCGCCAAGGGCCTGGAATTCGAAGCTGTACATATCCTTGGACTGAACAGCGATACAATCCCACGGACGCCGCAGGTTCCGCCCTGCCCGGCGCCAACCGGCATGATCACTGGTGCGGAAGGCAGCGCCTTGGATGCTTTCCGGGCGGGCCAAGCCGAGGAGCAGGAATGCCTTTTCTTTGTTGGATTGTCACGCGCTCGCGACCGCCTTTTCCTTTATGCCCCGACAGAGAAGAGCAACGGGCACAATCGGCCGCTCTCACCATTCCTCGACCGCCTCGGGACCACGTTGACGCGCCGCCCAATCATGCCGGCGCGACCCCTTCCCCCGGCCGCAGACGCGCAGAGTGTTGAATTGATCGTCGACGGGCGGCTTCGCTTTAGCGGACCGCAAATCGCTCTTTATGAGTCATGTCCACGACGCTTTTTTTACACGCATGTTCTTCAGGTCGGTGGACGTCGAACCACGACGGCGTTCACGCAGTTGCATGAGGCAGTCCGCTCGGTAGTTGGGGCGGTGGTCGCGTCCGGCCTGTCTCTTTCGGAACGGGAGCTGCAAGATCGAGCGGAAGCAGCATTCGTCAGCCAAGGGCTTTCCGATCATGGTTATCATGTGGAATTCCTCGATCTCGCCATGGCGATGCTGCGCTTCTTTTTGTCCAGCCGCGCGGGAGCGGTCTCCGAGGTGCGCACCGCAGTCAGTCTCTTAGTTGGCGGCGAGGAAATCCTCGTCGAGCCGGACGAGGTGCTGGTGCGACCCGATGGAGTCCGCGCGGTTCGCCGCATCGGAACAGGTCACATGCGATCCACCGAGGGCAAGGATGTCGGGGCCGCGGCACTTATCCTCGCCGTCAAGCAGGCCTTCCCCGGCGCCGTCGCGGAGCTGGTCCACCTTTCGGACAGTGAAGCGCATCCGCTATCCCTGTCCGATCGTGAATTGTCGGGACGCAGAGACAAGCTTGTAAAGTTTCTAAGCGAAATTCGCGCGGGGCGGTTTCCTGCCGCGGTTTCCTCATTCACATGCCCGAACTGTCCCGCTTTCTTCATCTGTGGTTCGACCCCGCAAGGGCCACTTAAAAAAAAGTTTGCCTGACCTTACCGGTCGGCCAATGTCGCTCCGATTGGATCCTTAGAGCCGCGGCGTCGCCACGGCGAAAACATAAGGACCCTATCTATGACTACAAAAGAACTTCTTGAATATGACGATGTCGGAGACGCCCTGCGCGAAGGCAGGGCCCTTCGTCCGGCGCGGGAGTATCGCTTTCTCCTCGCTCACGGTGATCTCGATTTTCAGCAGCGTCATGTGCGCGATCCCGTGCCGCTCGGCCGCCAGGTGCTGGAGGCCGCATCTCTCGATCCTCGGCATGGCTACAGCCTCTTTGCGATCTTGCCGTCGGGCGAATTCGAGGATGTACGCTTGAACGAACCCTTTGACCTGCGCGAGCGCGGGGCCGAGCGTTTCATTGCTTTCCAGTCGGATCGCGAATTCAAGCTCACCCTCAACGACGACGAAATGCGCTGGGGCAAGCCCGTCATCAGCGGTGCTGTCCTTTATGGACTGGCAAAGCCGGGAGACAACGAGGCGGTATTCCTCGAAGTTCCGGGCGGTGAAGATCGCTTGATCGAACAGAGCGAGCTGATCGACCTGACGGTCGCGGGCATCGAGCGTTTCATCACCGCGCCCAAGCCGCCAGTGACCTTTGAAATCATCGTCAATTCGCGCCGCCGCACGGTGGACGCTCGGACGGTGACGTTCGAGCAGGTCGTCCAGCTCGCCTTTCCGGGTCAGCACGAGCCGAATGTCGTCTTCTCGATGACTTATCGGCATGCGGCGTCGGCCCCCCATGCCGGAGAACTCGCAGCCGGCGGTTCTGTCGATGTCAAGAAGAAGGGTACGGTATTTAATGTCACGCGCACTGTTCAATCGTAATCCAGACCTCAAGCGCCTGCTGGACGAAGGCTACTTCGTCCAGCAGCAGGGCGGCTATCTCGCTATGCGCGAGATTCCTTATGTCGACGAGCGCCGACAGCTGCGTATCGGCACCTTGATCTCCAGCCTCACGCTCGCGGGCGATCAAACCCGTACGCCCGACACGCATGTCGTTCACTGGGACGGCGATTTCCCATGCCATGCTAATGGCGCTCGAATTCAAGGTATTTCGCACGCGAGCGGCACCTTCAACCTTGGTCATGGCCTGAAGGCGACGCACGCCTTCTCGAGCAAGCCGGAAGGCGGCTATTCGGACTACCACCACAAAATGACGAGCTACGCGAACATCATCGCGGGCCCTGCGGCAGTGCTGAAACCCGGTTCGACCGCACGCACCTTTCGCGAGCCCGAACAGGAGGAAGAGAGTGTCTTCAACTATGTCGAGACTGCCTCCGACCGCGTTGGTATCGGCGCGTTGACCGGACGGCTCGTCGGCGAGCGCATCGCTATCATCGGGCTCGGCGGTACTGGCGGGTACATTCTTGACCTCGTCGCGAAAACACCGGTTTGCGAAATCCGGATCTTCGACAGCGATGAATTTCTGACTCACAATGCGTTTCGGGCGCCAGGTGCTCCGAGCCTGGACGAACTCCGGGAAGCGCCCAGGAAGGTCGATTATCTGAAGCGCATTTATAGCCGCATGCACCGCAATATCGTCGCGAACGATGTCGATCTGAACGCTGACAACCTTCACCTTCTCGACGGTGTGACCTTTGCGTTCCTGTCCCTTGACGCGGGTGACGCGAAGCGGTCGATCATGGCGAAGCTCGAGGCGATCGGAGCGGGGTTCGTCGATGTCGGGATGGGGCTTGAGCTCGACGAAGGGTCGCTTGGCGGCATCCTGCGGGTGACCGCCAGCACACCCGAGAAGCGGGATCACGTGCCGCAGCGCATTTCATTTGTGGGCGGAGGCGCCAAGGGCATCTACGCCTCCAACATCCAGGTGGCGGACCTCAACGCACTCAATGCCGTTCTTGCGGTGGTGAAGTGGAAGAAGATCTGCGGCTTCTATCGCGATCTCGAGCAGGAACACCACTGCACCTACACAACCGACGGCAATATGCTGATCAACGGAGACCTCGCATGATGCGGCACCAACGACTTGAGCATCGTTTCGTCGAGCACATCCCCGAACGCCTTGAGGCCGGTGTCCTTTATGTTTCGATGGACTATGCGACGTCAGCCCATAGTTGTTGCTGCGGCTGCGGCGAGGAGGTGATCGTTCCCTTCACACCGACGGACTGGAAGATGACATTCGACGGCGAAACCATCTCCCTTCGTCCGTCGATTGGCAATTGGACGCTGAAGTGCAGGTCACATTATGTGATCGATCGAAGCAAGGTGATCGAAGCAGGCCCGTGGAGTGACGAGCAGATCGAAGCCGAGCGTCGGCGCGATCGCGCCGCCAAGGAGCGTTTCTACGGCCAGCCGACAAAGGTCGAACCTCCTGCCCATCCCGCTCCGGCAAAGCCCCAGCGCAGCATCTGGCAACGGATTTGGGCGTGGATATCAGCTCGACTTTGTACATTATGCGGCGAAGCAAAGGGCTTGTGTCATGCGCTTGAGTCGGTTTGGTTGAATTTGAGGAACGTCCGGGTCTGGCGGGTACTGTCGATAAATGTCCTGGCCCCACAGGACCATGCGAACCGCGCCGATGGCATCGGAGAAGGTGAACTCTGTTTTCTTGTACCATGCTGCAGCATAGGGAAGAGCGCCTCGGCCAAGCATTTCGCATGCCCAGAGTGTCACGAGACTGTAGAGCGCCAGCAGCGACGGTGTCGTGCGCATGATGGCTTTGTCGTTCCACTGCCGTTGGGTTTCCACGCCAAGATGCGCACGGGTTTCGGCGAAGGTGACCTCGATCTGCCAGCGCCGAACGAAGTAGGCAATGATCTGAGCGGGCTCAAGGTTGACGTTGGTGCTCATGAACGCCTGGGGTTCACGACGGCCTGACGGGTCTCGAACGAGAACCCAGCGAATTGGTCTCGGGGGCGTTCCACGCCGATACCAGAGGCCGGTTCCTGAGGTGACATCAAGGGTTTTGTCGGTTTGCTTGCCGTACCAAGAGGATGCGACGATGCGTTGCCACTCGGTCTTCGTGTCTTTGAGGAGCGTTTTCAGTTTCGGCAATGGCCTGCCTTTTTGCGCCGGTCGCCCCAGAGAATGTTCGTGCCTCTGATCCGGTGGAGCAAAGAGACTGGCATCCAGACGCAACCGCGTGATGAGAGTGGCCGTGCCGGGCAGAGCCGCAGCCAGTGTATGAACGGCAAAGCTGCTATCGCCGACAAAGATGATTTCGCGGTCCGGCAGCCAGCGGCAAAGCTGCAAGACGCCTTGCCTTGCCCAATCCGTCAGCAGCTTGTGCTTTCGGCCCTTCTTCTGATCATGACGCTCAGAGGGGCACAGGATCGTCAACACGGGCAGGGCTTTGATGCATTTGGCCCATGGGACAGGGGAAAGGACCATGAAGCTCAACCAGCGCAGGCCGCTTGCCTTGACGAAGTGCCCGTGGCTTGAGCGCACCGGGTCACGATAAATGCCACGAGCGGCGATGCGTTGGCCCCAACGCCGTTCGATTGTATCGTCCATCCCGATCACGACGGGGCCAACGCGCACGAACCTGGCAACGATGATGGATAGCAGGCGGGCCGCCAACAGGCGGGGGTTCCAGCGGGCGCGGTTTAGGAGTTGATGATAGGCGGCAAAATTGCTTGCCTCCGCACGACCGGTAATCCGCAAGCAGGCCGTCACAGTTCGCTTGCCAGGCGAAAGGAGCGCACCCATCACCAGGACCAGCAGATGCTCCCAACTCGGCGCGGTAAACCAGAAACGAAATGGCGACAGCCATTGGCGAAGGATGTGGGGGACCGCGTCTCCCGGCTCACTGCTACGATCATGTTGTTGTTCGCTCATCCATCCGTTCGAATCCGACCAAACGAAAGGTGCAAGGCCGAAACCTGCGGCGAATTGATTCACCCGAGCTGCTCAGCAGCGCCCGAAATCACAACCGATTTTGTACAAAGTCGAGATCAGCACCTAAGCAATAAACCTGTGAGTTACATTGTGGCGCAAGCATTTCGCGCCAAAGTGTACTTTCAAACCGTTGCTTGTAACTCGTAAGAAGGACCGTGCGGCCTGAAAATCGGGCGGCCGCGCGGTCCGGCAGCACAGCGAAGCCAACCGGGAACAACCCAAAACGGGATCCGGCCAGGAAGGGAAACATTCATGACCACCGCAAGCCGGTCAACACTTGTCGTCCATGGCCGCCTCGCTATGCGGGAAGCCCGGCTTGCGGCGGCCCGCGGCTGTCGCCACGGCCTCCAGATCATGTCTTTTGAACAGGCGGCTGTGCGGCTTGCCGGTGGTTTCGCCCGGCCGATCGATGAGGAAAGCCTACGCGTGGCAATCCAGACGGTTCTCCCCGATACCCCCATGGGCGAACTCGAAAGCATCAAGATGCTGCCGGGCATGATTGGCGCGGCGGCGGACACGCTGCACAAGGCTTGGCGCGCAGGCATCGATCTCGCAGCACGGGCAGGCGACCATCCACGCCTCGGCGCCATCGCTGGGCTGGAGGCTGCGGTGCTCGCGCAACTTCCGGAAGGAATGATGCGCCCCGTCGATATTGTTGCCGTTGCAAGCAGCCGAATTGCTCACGCACCGGCGATTTTCGGCGACCTCGAAATCGTCGGTCTGACGGAACTGTCTCCGTGCTGGCGTCCGCTGGTCAAGCAGCTTGCAGAGCGCATTCCGGTGCGATGGACGTCCGGCCCGCGCTCCGTTCCAGCCTGGCTCGGCGATTGCGGCGTCACCGTCGCCCAAGGCAGGATCGAAGAGCCGGCGGTCCGTTCCATCAGTTGCGCGACCGCCTACCACGAAGCCATCGAGGCGATGCGCTGGGCGCGTGCCTTGCTCGCCTCGGGCATCTCTCCCTCCGAAATCGCCATCGCGACTGCTTCACCGGCCGATTATGACGACCACTTCCTGGCGCTGCGCGCCGACGCCAATTTCGACCTGCATTTCGTCCACGGCGTCCGGGTCGTCGCGACACGTGAGGGACAGGCGGCCGCGGCACTTGCCGACATCGTCGTGCGAGGGCTCACCCAATCGCGTCTGCGCCGCTTGGCTTCGCTATGTCGAGAATCGGCGCCGCTGTCTGGACTTCCCGACGGGTGGCTGCGAGTCCTGCCGAGCGACGCGCCTTTGTCAACATCGGCCGCGTGGAACCGTCTGCTTTCGCGCCTCAGGCCGGAGGACTGGCCCGATGGCACGGACCACGTGCCGTCGCTGTGCGCAGTGGTCGAGAAATTGGCAAAAGGACCAGATGCCGCGCGGGAGATAGGCGAGGCCTTCCTCAAAGGTCGGGCGTGGTCCATCTGGCGCAAGGCGCTGCTTGCTGGGCCTGCGACGTCCATGGATGTCACGCTTGATACATTGAAGCAGGACGACGGGCTGGAGGCCTGCGTCTCGGTCGCCTGGATGCCGGCAAGCGCGCTTGCCGCATCGCCCCGGCGGTTCGTTCGGCTGATCGGACTCAACTCTTCGCGGTGGCCGCGCGCCATTTCTGAAGACAGGCTGATCCCAGATCACATTATTCCGACTGCCGACCTTGACCCTCTTCCCGTCAGCCTCGCCGATCGCAGGGATTTCGAAACGATCATTGCGACCACCTCCGGTGAGGTCGTCCTCTCCCGCGCCCGTCGTGACAGCGACGGCCGTTTGCTCGGCCGCAGCCCGTTGTTTGCCGCCTACGGCGATGAAACCTATCTGCGCCGCAATGCAACACCCGACCATGCCTTCAGCGAAACTGACCGACTGATGGCTCGGCCGCAGGAATTTGCCGCTAAACCACAGGCGATCGCCGCCCGCAGCTGCTGGCGGGACTGGCGCACGGGCGGCATCACGCCTCATGATGGCCTGGTCCGGCCTGATCATCCGCTCATTCTTGCGATCCTCGCGCGGACGCAATCGGCCAGTTCGCTGAAAACCCTGCTGCGCAGCCCGCTCGGCTATCTCTGGCGCTATGCCTTCGGCTGGAAGGCGCCGCAAAGTAGCGCCGAGCCTCTCGTGCTTGATGCGCTCGCGGCGGGCGATCTCACTCACCTGGTGCTTGATCGTGCCTTGCGGACGCTCGAAACGGCCGGAGGGTTGGCCTCCGCCAATGCGCCCGCCATCGAAAGAGCCGTGGCCGAGGCTGTGGACGAGGTCGCGGTCGACTGGGAAAGCGAACGCCCCGTTCCCCCCAATGTCATATGGGGCCGAACACTTGCTGACGTGCGCCTTCTGGCTGGTCAGGCGCTTGCCTATGGCGACGTGCATCTGCCGGGCAGCCGTTCCTATGGCGAAGTGCCCTTCGGTGGGTCAGAACCCAAGTCGACGGCAGAGCTACCTTGGGATGCGACCTTGCCCGTGGCAATTCCAGACACTGGGTTTTGCATCGCCGGCTACATCGATCGGCTCGATATTGCCGGCGACGGAAGCCGCGCGCTTGTTCGCGACTATAAGACTGGAAAGCCTCCCAAAGGCGAAATTCGGCTGAATGGCGGACGCGAACTCCAGCGCTGCCTCTACGCTTTCGCGGTAAAGGCGCTGTTGGGCGATCATGTCGCGATCAGCGCATCACTGCTTTATCCGCGCGAAGCGATCGACCTTCAGCTCAATGATCCAGAAGCCACGCTGACGGAAATCATCCAGCATCTGCGGGCGGCGCGAGGTGCGTTCGCGAGTGGCGCCGCTTTGCCAGGTCCGGATACGGGCAGCGATTATGACGATCTCGCTTTCGCTCTGCCGGCCAATGCCAGCGCCACCTACTGCAAACGCAAGCAATCCGCCGCGACCGAGCGGCTTGGCGAAGTCGCTCAGGTCTGGGAGGCGGAATAATGAATACCATGCAAAGAATTCTCAAGGATGATGACGCCCGGCGCGATGCCATCAGCGGACACGACCGGTCGATTCTGGTTGAGGCCGGCGCGGGTTCGGGCAAGACCGCGGTCATGGCAGGGCGCATCGCGGTCATGCTGGCGCAGGGTGTTGCACCGCGTGCTATTGCCGCAGTCACGTTCACGGAACTCGCCGCGAGCGAACTTCTTTCCCGCGTGCGGGACTTCGTCACTGATCTCGCCGCAGATCGCATTACGCCCGAACTCCGCGTCGGGTTGCCGAACGGTCTGTCGCAAGCGCAGCGCGATAACCTCATCGTCGCGAGCACGGCCATGGACGAGATCACCTGCTCGACCATCCACGGGTTCTGTCAGCGTCTAATCAAGCCTTACCCTGCCGAGGCGGATATCGATCCCGGTGCAACCGTCATGGACCGCAACCAGGCGGATCTCACCTTTCTCGAAATTGTCGATGACTGGCTGCGAGAACGCTTGTCGGGCAATCAGAGTGGGATCCTCGCCGAAATGGTGTTGCACAGTCCTGGCGAGACCGTGGCGCTCATGCATAAGATCGCCGAAGCATTGCGCCGGCGCAGGAGCCTCGTCGCGCCAGCGGCAACAGCACTTGCCCAGCACTTGCAGGCATTTCGCCAAACGGCCGATAGCCTCTCTGACTTCATGCGGGCAGCCGGCGTCACCGAGCCGGAGACCGAGGTCTACGCGGCTCGCTTTTCCGAAATGGCCATGCGCTTGCCAACTTCAGCTGATGCATCAACGCCTGCAGGTCTCATTGGACTGTTAGTGTCACGCCCCCATCCCGATCTGTGCACCAAGGCTGGCGGCTTTTCATCTTATCGCAAGAAGGGAAAATGGGTGGCCGCGGCGAAGCAAGCAGGGCTTTCCAAGGCCGACGGCGACCGGCTGAATGATGCAGCAGAGAGCCTGTTTGATGCGTGCTGCGCCGCCTGGACCGCGCTTCTACAGGCCGCGTCCGGCCAGGTGCTCGCGACGCTGATGGATGAGGCACGACCAATCTTGGAACGCTACCGAGAGCACAAGCGCGCCAGCGCCCAGCTCGATTTCGATGACCTCATATACGCTGCCCGCGATCTGCTCCGGGACCACGAGGCGGTACGGCAGGCGCTTGGACAGCGTTACGCCCGCGTTCTCGTCGATGAGTTTCAGGATACAGACCCCCTGCAGGCGGAAATCTTCTGGCGCCTGTGCGGCGATCCTGCAGACGAGGCGCAGGATTGGACAAACTTTCGTATTCGCCCCGGCGCGCTCTTCGTTGTTGGCGACCCGAAGCAAGCCATTTATCGCTTTCGCGGCGCAGATGTCGGGGCATATGTCCAGGCGCGCGCCGCCTTCGCGGCACAGGATGCAGACGGCCTGGTTTCAATCTCGACGAATTTCCGCTCCTGCGCCTCGATCCTCACATTCGTCAACGAGCGCTTCGAGGCGATCCTGTCAGCGGATGGACAGCCCGGCTTCACGGCGCTCGACCCTTTCCACAACGATCGCGGCGAAGGCCTTTGCGTCGCCGCCCTCGACATTGCCGTCGCGGACGCAGATGGCAAGGCCAGTGCCGAGCAGCAACGTGACGCGGAAGCCGACGCCGTGGCCGAACTCTGCGCCCGCTTGATCGGCAGCCACCACATTTTCGACCGAAAAAGTGGCGAGGACCGGCTTTGTCAGCCTGGCGATATCGCTCTCCTCGCCCCGACCGGCGCCGACCTGTGGCGCTATGAAGAAGCGCTGGAGCGGCGGGGCATTCCGGTGGCGACGCAGGCTGGCAAGGGCCTTTTCCGCCGGCAGGAGATTCAGGATCTCATTGCGCTGACCCGCGTGCTGGCAGATCGCCGTGACACCTTGGCATTGGGTGCGCTATTGCGCGGCCCACTTGTCGGGCTCAGTGAAGAAGAGCTTCTGGACATCAGTTGGACCTTGCCACGCTCGGAAGACGAACCCAACCGGATTCCTCGTCTCGATCTTGGCGTCGATCCGGCGGCTATCGGTCATCTTGTAGCTCGCGACGTGCTTCAAAAGCTGCAGGCGCTTCATCGGCGCAGCAACGGCACAACACCACACGCGCTTCTTTCGCAGGCCATAGATGTATTGCGCGTGCGTCCTATCCTCCTCGAACGACACCGCGGTCAGGCCGAACGCGCGCTCGCCAATGTCGATCTTTATCTCAGTCTGTCGACGAACTATGCGGTCCGCGGCTTGCGGGCATTCTCCGAGGCGATGACCGCGGCTTGGACCGACGAGGCCCGCGCCGTCGAGGGCCGGCCTGACGCTCAGGAAGAAGCCGTCGCGCTCTTCACCATGCACGCGGCCAAGGGCCTCGAATGGCCGATCGTCATTCCCATCAACACAATGACCGGTGTGATGCCGCCGGACAGCGCGGTGATCGACCGGCAGAACGATACGTTCTACTGCCCAATTCTCGGGGTCCCACCTTCCGGCTATGATATCGCGCGGCAGGCAGAAAAGGACGAGCTCGACCGTGAACGCGTCCGTCTCTGGTATGTCGCCGCGACGCGTGCCCGGGAGTTACTGGTTCTTCCGCGGCTCGACGTGACGCCTTCGAAATCGGCGTGGATCAGTCTCGTGGACTTGTCGATCGCAGCGCTCGCCGCGCTGGACACGTCGCACCTGCCGCCAGATGCCGTTGTGGTTGGCGGCGGCCCGAGCAACGGCCAGACACGCGAGGCTTTCGCCGCCGAGGCCGGCGGGATCGCAGATCGGCAAACGCGCTTGACGTGGCTTGCTCCAAGCCGCGACGAGAATGCAGCCGGGACGATACTGCAGAAAGAGGAACCGGATATCTGGAGCGGATCAGACCAAGGTGCGCCGACCGAGCTCGAAACACCCGCCTCCCCGCAGGGTGGCCGCGAGCGCGGGCTTATCCTGCATAAGCTGATGGAAGAGGTCTTGACCGGCGAAACCGACGACGCGCCCGCGGCGCTCGCCACACGCGCCGAGGAACATATCCGCGCGCTCGGCAAGGTTCCGGTCACTGATTCGGCCGCCGGACTCGTCCCGGAAGAGCTGGCCGGCTGCGTCAGCCGGACGCTGGTGCTGGCGGAAATCGCGCCCCTGCGGTCAAGTCTGCTTGCCGAGTTCCCCGTTTATGCCCTCCGTGCAGAGGACAATGAAATTGTCGCAACGGCAGGCATCGCGGATGCTCTTACGGTCAACCACGAAGGTCGCCCTGTCGTGGTGGTCGACTGGAAAAGCGATGTGAACCCAGATGCAAAGACACTGGACCAGTACCGGGGCCAGGTTCATGCCTATCTCGAAATGACAGGTGCCGAGCTGGGTCTGATCGTGCTGATGACGAGCGCGACCGTAATCGCCGTTAATCGCGCAAAGGCGCCTCTGCCGCCATACTGACGACGAGATCACCGCAGCCTGCGGATTGCCTCTTCGGCTGGTTTCTTAGCGGTGACAACACCGCCGCAGGAGCGAGCCGCCGATTTTAACTCACTGCCCAGACGGATGCACATGTCCTACCTTGCTTGGATTGATTTCGACCCAGAGGAACGTCGACGCGCTCAAACGCTCATCGACCTCTTCAAACAACCAGAAGCTCGCGACGAGCTGGGTTTAGGAACCGTGCGCGATGGCCTTGCCGATCTTCTTTTTCCCGGGACCAGCACCATCCAGACACGGCTACGCTATATGCTGTTCATTCCGTGGACCTATTGCGAGGCGCAAAGCCGCAAGGCGTCGCAAGCAGAACGGACAAATATTGCGCGCGATCTTGAATTTCGGCTGAGCGAAGCGTTGCTTCGCGGCGGCGAGACTATCGGCGTAATCGGCCGTGATGCGGGCCGAGACCTCAAGCGGCTTGCCTCAAGCGTGTACTGGGCGGGTCTGAACAGTCTTGGCATCCGCACCATGATGGGTTCGCAGGCAACCTTCCTGTCTTATGGTCCTGAAATTTTCAAGGATCACGACCTGAAGCTTTGGTCATCAAGCCTGCCGAAGGCGCCTGCAAATCTGTTTGAGGAGGCAACATTCGCTCTGACGCTGAAGGAAGCGGACTTTCTGCGCGACCGCATCGCCAGTAACGCGAAGCCGAGCCTGCTGAATGAACTGGCTGGGGCGGGAAAGTCCTTCAGCCAGGATTGGCCATGGCAGGTGAGCGAGAGCACCATCTCAAAGTCCAATCGCGCGCTATTGCGCCACGCGGAGAGATTCTCCGGCGTGATGTATGGTGCAAGCTTGCTCTACAATCTCTTGCTAGCGCTGCGTGCCGCTGAACGACCGAACGCAAAGAAGCACGCTGATGCACCGGCGCTGATAGAGCATTACCGCTCGCGTCTCGACGATTGGAAGACGAAGCTCGTTTTCCTCGAATTGAACAGCTGGGACCTTGACGATCTCTTTAGCCTGATTGGAACGACCAGCCACACTCTAACGAAAGCATCGCGAGATTTTATCCGAGCATGGATATCGATAGCGCGAGAGGGGGCAAGGCACTTGGAAACCAACAGTTCCGCCATCGACCTCTTGAAGCTTCGAGAACAAAGCCTCAAGCGGTTAAAGGCGCGGCTTTTGCATGATGCACCACTGGAAAGGTGGTCGGGCGCCTCCGGCGACGCCCGTCTCGATTTCAGATGGGGAATTTCCAAAAACTACCTTGGAGAACTCGCCGATGCCAGCTGAACCCGCCTTTCACCCTGAAAATCGTCAGCTTTACACGGCACTCATGCGGGCGCCCGATCAATACCAGTTCGACAACGCCGTCGCGACGACCTACTCTCTCGACTTCGAAACTGCCCTCACCATTCCAATAACGATCGTTTTTCGAGATGCCGAAAACCGCGACGAGATGTTGCGAAGCCCTCTGGCTTTGCTGCAAAGCGTAGAGCGAATAGCCGGCAAAATGGCCATTTACTGTGATCGGGGCCGCATTAAGGAGGCTCACCCGAATGCAGCACGGCTGATGGCACTCTATGAGAAGACGATCATCGAGGTTTCGGCTCCAGGCGGCGGTGCTTTCCATCCCAAACTGTGGTGCATTCGTTTCAAACCCGAGCGCGAGGGGCAGCCTACGCGCATGCGGCTTGCGGTTCTTTCCAGAAATCTGACGAATGACAGATGTTGGGATTTGGCTCTTTGCCTCGATGGTAAGGTTCAAGAACATGTCAATGATGACAATGGACCCATTGTGCAGCTTCTTCGTGCTCTTCCGGGCCTGGCAAATTCGGCCACTCGTCCGACCGCGCCAAAATTTCTTCCATCATTATTGCGCGACCTTGAGCGCTGCACCTGGGAAGATCTCCCCGCAGGGGCTACCAAGGTTAGCTTCGCAGTCAATGGCCTGAATTCAAGCGCATGGTCTCCGCAAAAGGGTGATCGCCTTGCCATCCTGTCGCCTTTCGTCAGCGGTGCCGCGCTTGAGCGCCTCTCCCAGGGTTACGACCAACCCTCCGCCTGTCAGCTTGTCGCTCGCGCTGAGGAGCTAGACTGCATCAAGCCTGACATTCGCAAGCATTTTGAGATACAGACCCTGGATGACAGGGCGACACGACATGAGGAAGAAGATAGTGACGACCGCGAGGCCACCGATCTCGAAGGTCTGCATGCCAAGGCGTACATCGTCGAACGGGGCTCACGTCTGCACATCCACCTTGGCTCTGCCAACGCAACGACCGCCGCACTGGTGCCTGCCCACGGCGGTCGCACGCAAAACGTGGAAGTCATGGCGACCCTTGATGGTCCCAAAAGCCGCATGGGTTCCATTGCAGACACACTATTCTCGGAGGGATTTCAGCGCCTTCTGACGCCCTACGTGCCGTCTGCGCCAGTCGAACAGGACGCTGCTGCGCTTGCTGAAAAGGTCCTCGAGAAATTACGCACCAAGATCTCAGCCCTGCCGTTCGATCTCCACTGTACACAATTGCCTGAAGGCGTTGGCCTCGAACTGGCCGTTGCGGGCAACACAGCGCCAATCGAAATTCCAGCTGGCGTGAAATGTTTCATTCGGCCGATCACGGTTGCGAATGAACAGGGCTACGACGTAGCGCCGCTGCTCTGTGGCACAGCCCCGAGGATGGCTGTCAGCACTGTTCCATTGAGCGATGTCACACGTTGGCTGGGGATGCGGCTCCGGGACGAGGAAACGGGTGTATCGATTGCATTCACTCTGGGCGCCCGGCTCATTGGCCTGCCCGACGGACGGGACGCTGCAGTGCTGCGGGCGCACATAGCCAATGTCGAGAACTTTTTCCGCTATCTGAGTATGCTTCTCGGAAGTTTGGGTGAAGGCAGTTTCCTGGAGAGCGATAAGGCAGGCGAAGGTCAGTGGCTTCGACGCCTTGCTCAAGGTGGAAACGCGCTGCTGGAGCCAATGGTACGAGCTCTTGCGCTCGCTGGTGACGAGCTTGCCGAGGTCGATCAGCTTATTGAACACCTCAAAGACCCCGACACGGGCAAGAGCATCGTCCCCGAAGATTTTCTAAAGTTGTGGGCCAGCTTTGCGCCGCTCGCGACGACCAAGGGCACCCGAAAATGACCTATCAAGCAGACGAGCATCTGAAGCTGCTCAAGCCCTTTCAGCGCGCCACGGTCGACTATGTGTTTCGGCGTCTTTTCACCGACCCGCGGACGACGAGGCAGTTTCTCGTGGCCGATGAGGTTGGTCTTGGCAAGACCATGGTGGCCCGAGGTGTCATTGCAAAGGCGATTGAAGAGCTGACCGGCAAGGTTGATCGTATCGACGTCGTCTACATTTGCTCAAACCAGGCGATCGCCGAGCAGAACATCAAGTCGCTCAACGTCATCGGTTCGGCGGCAAAACCGTTGAACACCCGCCTCACCTTGCTGCCACTGGAAATCGAGCAGGACGGCGGAATTGCCTCCCGACCCATAAATCTGATCAGTCTCACCCCAGGAACCGCACTCGATCTGAAGTCATCGCTCGGTACCGCAAAGGAACGCGCACTCATTTACGAGATGCTGAGGAAGAGGATCGGCATTCGACACAAGGGCATACAGCGGGTTTTCCGCGGCGGTGTCGATGCCGAAAACTGGCCAGGCTGGACGGACTGGATGCGTGGCCAGAAAATCTCTGAAGAAATCGCCAAGAATTTCAACGTGGCTGTCGGAGACGAATTCATTGTGCGAATTCGTGCCGCCTCGGAATTGGCTAGGAGCAAAAAGAAGCCAGTTTATCCTCCCGATCAGCGGCCGGCTGTCATGATCGGGGAGTTGCGCCGTATCCTGGCTCGGATTTGCGTTGATGCCTTAAGTCCAGATTTGATCATCCTTGACGAATTTCAGCGGTTTGCCGACCTGCTGCACGAGCACGATGAGCAGTCGGCGCCCGAAAAGGCAGCCGCAGCGGAGCTCGCGCGTGCTCTCTTTTCCTACTCTGGCACTGATGGCTCGAAAGCGCGCCTGTTGCTGCTATCAGCTACACCATACCGCATGCTGACATTGAATAGTGACGATCCGGAAGAGGGCGATCACTACGGTGATTTCTTGCGTACCATGCGCTTCCTGTTCGGGGAAGAAGATGGTGAGGTGCGGATTAGAGAACTTGAACGGGAGCTTAAAGGTTTCCGCCGTGCGCTGCAGGCTATGCCCGAGATGAGGGTTCACGCCCGTTTCCGGCGTGACCGTGTCCAGCACATTCTGGCCAAGGTGATCGCCCGGACCGAACGCGTGGATTCCACCGACGACCGAAACGCTCTGGTCAAGGAAAGCAAGCCAGAGCTGACGATCGAGACGGAGGATCTCAAGGAAGCGAAGGCTATTGCCCACGTGGCGGCCATCGTCGGCGCGCCGGGTATCGTCGAGTATTGGAAGTCATCGCCATATCTGCTCAATTTCATGCGTGAATACAAACTTCGCCAGAAACTGCAGACGCTCAAACTACAGCCCTCCAGCGAACTGCGCAGCGCAATCAAGGCTGCAGCTCCGTTCCTCATTAGCAAGGAGCAGGTTGAGAGTTATGGAGAAATCCCGCTGAGAAACGCGAGGATGCGCGTGGTAGCCGACACGGCCTTCGAACACGGACTCGATCGCGCATTGTGGCTTCCGCCCTCTCGGCCATCATACGGAGAGCAGGTCCCGGCCACGAAGTCGCTGATATTTTCAGACTGGTCGATGGTGCCGGACGCGATCGCTGCGCTTCTGTCGCATGAAGCAAGCCGTCGCATGGGCATGACAAGCGATCTCGTCAGCCGCACCAGCCGCCCGATTGGCATCGAGGAGATGATGCCAATGCTGTGCCCCTCCCCTACTCTGGCGGCGTGGGTTGACCCGCTAGCATTGGAACGCCGGTTTGGACGTGCTTCAAGATATGATGACCTGCACCTCCAGGCTGTTGAAGTGCTCACCGAGCGTATCGACGCGAGCCGACTATTACCCCTGACCAAGCGATCCGATCGGCTCCTGCCGCTCACACTTGAGGAAGAATTGGGAGAGGGCGTGGACTGGGGAAGGGTCGGTGCTATCGAGCACGAAGGCCATGATGAGCACGGGGCAATGGCGCGCGCCATTGAGGTAATCGGAAACGCAGTCGAAGCCGAAGATCATCCTGACGATTCAGACGTCAAAGATACTTACGGCAAGCTCGCAGAATTTGCCCTTGGATCCCCCGCGACCTGCGCACTTCGCGCGTTGGGCCGCCTGTGCCCGGAGCTACCTCTGAACGACCCTGCCCTTATCGGGGCAGCGATGGTGATCGCTCTCGGATTTCGGAGTTTGTATAATCAACCCGAGAGCAGGGCGTTGTTGGGAGAAACATCGCCCCTGAACTACTGGCGCCAAATCAATGCGCATGCAGCGAGACACGACTTGGCAGCTGTCTTGGATGAATACCTCCAACTCGTGATTGACGCTGAACACGCTACCGAATTGGACGCCGAAAAACGCGCGGCTCTCATCGCCAATAAGGTTGTCGAAGTCGTCGCATTGAGACCAGCTCAGATAACGCTGGATCACTGGACAGCTGGACGCTCGCGCTTGCACGATAAGACCTTCGAGGTGCGTGCGCGATTTGCGATGCGGTTTGCGACAAAAGCCGAGGATGAAAAAGGCATTCGCCGTACGACGCTCGTGCAAGCCGCGTTCAAGTCGCCTTTCCGTCCGTTTGTCCTGGCGTCAACCTCGATCGGCCAGGAGGGTTTGGATTTCCACCCTTACTGTTCCCGGGTTGTTCATTGGAATCTGCCCCGTAATCCCGTCGATATTGAACAGCGCGAAGGCCGGGTTCACCGCTTCAAAAATCACGCGGTCCGCCGCAATATCGCTGCCAAGCTTGGTGATTCTGCGATCTGCACCGATGCGCTTGTCGCACCATGGGAGCGCATGTTCGAGGACGCTCGGAAGCATGAAATCGCGCAAGGTCGCCCTGGCGATATCGTCCCCTACTGGCTCTTCCCCGGCGACAACAAAATTGAGCGCGTTGTTCTTATTCCCCCGTTTAGCAGGGAGGTTGAGCGCTTCGAGAATTTGAAGAAATCTCTGGCGACATATCGACTGGCCTTCGGCCAGCCTCGCCAAGACGAACTAATCAACCTATTTTCCGCCTTCGGACCAGAGGTGGTCGCGGAGTTGAGCAATCTGCAAATATCGCTCAGGCCATTGGCGATGGGGAGCTCACGTTTCGTCGGGCCTGGTTCAGAAATCGGGATTGTTGTATCGAACGCGGATACGCCCGATAACACCCTCTCCTCGTGACCTGCTAAGCTTAGCGCGACACTTTATTTTTTGGGGCGCCCTGCATTGCAAAGCCGGCATCGATTGACGCGGCAGTTTGTTCTCCCGCGTCTACAGAATCCCCCATACGCGGTAGCTCCCGCGGCCGGTCAATTCCCGGACACCTAGCTCGCTGACGAGATCGAGCGCGCCGCGATGGCTAATCTTCAAACTCTTCACAATCATCGACGAGGACACGACTGGGCTGGCGATGAGAAGATCGACAAGGGCGGGCAGGCTGCTGGACGACCGCTTGTTTCTTAGCTTCCGCTGTAGTTGCTCCCGCGCTTGGCCGAGCCTTATGACTTCTTTGATCCCAACTTCCGAGGCGATACCCATGGCAGCCAGGCCGGCGACCAAACGCGATGTCCTGTTCCGCGAGCGCCGCATCTCGCGAGGAATGGATTTCAGGCCAACATTCAAACAAAACAGATGTGACGTCACTTTGCCCCGCGACCGCAGGTAAGAATTCACCAACTGCCCGCCTAACCAGTGTTGCCTTTGCAGTGGTTCCAGGTTTTCCCATGCGTCCCATAGGATTGCTGCCGCAAGTGTTGCAGGGAGGGCTTCGACCTCCCGCAAACTCGAGCTCCATTTCGACAGCCTGTCGTCTTCGTCCCAATCCGGGTCGCGGATGAAAAGCTCTCCGACGACGACAGGATCCGATTTCGCTTCCTCGTCTATCCGCAGAAGCGTACGTGTCGATCGGGTAAGAACAGCGTCTATTTCGGCCATCTCCGTGGCGAACCCGTCCTCAATGTCCGCCGGGGATGACGACAGCGTGTGACTTTGATCATTCTCCCCAGCACCGGTTCGGCGCATCGTGGACGACCGTCGACCGGCCAAGTGCTCCATGCCGGCCTTGGTGATCGCCCAAACTGATCCTTGCTCCGTGATGCTGCGCCGGGACCGAAGGATTGAGTGCGCAATAGTAATTTCATGCGTCGGGGTGCGTACATCCATGTTGGCATCGTGGAGAACCAGATCCTCGATATGGACAAGTTCGCCAGCAACCCACATACTAGCGGCCGCTTCCGAGAAGTGTGCCCTCTTGGCATACCCCTCACCTATCGTGCTCCGCCGAACGATCTCATCGAGGCGCGCCAGTTGATCCTCGGCCCTAGACAGGGCCGGAAGAAGCGTGGTCAGAGGCAAATCACCGATTTTATAAGACATTGAAATCACATAACTTTTTTAATGATCCTGAAGTGAATATAGCATTTACTTCAACCGTAGGAGACACTTTTTCTCGCGCGCGTACTGTATGAGCAGGCGGGCGTTGGGGATTGTACAGCAGCATCGGCAGGCGCGCGAAAATTGCCGAAAGTGATGGATTTCAGCTCCTTACCGGCTTGCTAGGACAGCACAAAAACCTCTAGAGACGTTTACAAACGATCGTTTATCCGTATCTTCTGCATTTGGAAAAACGGCTAGTCGCCGGTCTAAAAGGTGCTCCAAATGGCTCGAAACCTTCAAAATCGCTCACCTCGGCGGCCTCAGGGCCGCCTGATCGGCTATGCGCGCGTTTCGACGGATGAACAGGCGACGGAGGCGCAGGAGATCGAACTCCGCTCGGCCGGCTGTGACAGTATCGTTCAGGAGCACGGTTCCGGCGCATCGAGCGCCCGTCCAGCGCTGTCCAAACTGCTTCGGGAGATCAACGCTGACGACACACTGTTGGTCGTGCGGCTCGATCGTCTGGCGCGATCCGTCAGCCATCTGCTCGAAGTGATCGAAGATCTGACAGCGAAGAAAGCGCATTTTCGGTCGCTCCGCGATCCCATCGACACGACCACGCCGCAGGGAATGTTTTCGCTTCAGGTGCTCGGCGCCGTGGCGCAGCTCGAACGCGCCCTGATATCCGAACGAACGAAGGCAGGCATCAAGGCAGCCAAATCCAAGGGCAAGCTGCCCGGCAACCCCGGCATCCGCGAAAAACGTCCGGAGGCGCTGGCCAAGATGACCGCGGTGCAGAAAGCCGCCTACGGGGATCGTATCCAGGCTTCCGCAAACCAGTGGCTTCCAACCGTTCGGCGCATGCGGCCGGATCATACCTGGGATGACATTGCTCGCGTCTTGAAACAACGCGGCCTTAACTGGACACCCGAGCGTCTTCGCCGCGCGGTGAAGTGGCTCGTTGCGGAGCGCATGGCCGATCCGGCTTTGCTCCGAAAGTCCCCTCCCCGTCTGCCTGAAGATCGGTTGATGACGCTGGTGGCCGGCATTCATTCGTCGAACCCGGAACTGAAGCTGCGCGAGATCGCGGCCCGGCTCGAACGGCTGCACGAGCGCACACCCCGCGGCGGCTCCAAGTGGTCGCCCTCCTCTGTGAAGAACCTCATCGACCGCGCCCGCCGATCGGGATTGATCGATAGCGCCAGCGACCCAGCCTTGCTTGTCGCCGTGTAACGGCGGAACCGTCATTGCGATTTCGTCCTGTGCAGGCTCTTCACCAGCGAAACCCTGCAGGCGATCTGCGGCTTCGGCATCACTATTCGACCAGCCATCCGATTTCTCAGTGGGTCTCTGGCGTCAAGCTTTGCCGGGAGCAATGCCCTGACTTTCGCCAGGTTGAGGACTTCCCCTCTTTGGCGCGATTTGTCAGGCGGCGCAAATAGTCGCCGGTGATTGAATTTGACCCGCCCACCGTCACACTGCAGCAGCGTGATCGACGCAAGCCGTACAGATCACACGGGCATGTCTTAAAGTTTCCACAATCTCCTCAAAAGGCAGAAATAGTTCACCGGCCTCGCAGAGGGCTCGTTCTGTCGTACAGGCTGAACTTCGAGATAGATCAGCGGGCCCGGCGCATGCTGAGCCATTTGCGGGGCGAGTTTTGCGAAAAGCGGCGGGCTGTCTTGCGGCGGGGAACCCGCCACAGGCCGACCGTAGTCGCCGCCGTGGGGCCAATTCGCAGCGCCCCAGTCGTCACACGAGCAATCTCTTACTCCGTACCAACGGAGTCCAAGAACAACCACCATCTGCCAGATGGATGCCGCCGGCGTGCAAGTGAGAGCAATCGCATTGTAGCGGTCATGAAGCGGCGCGAGGACCGGACCTTTTCAAAGATACATGCGACACCTAACTTAGCTGCTAATCCTGCCTGCCCCTAAAAGTAACAGCTGTTACTTTCCGCTTGCAAATCCGTCTGAAAACCCTCGAGACGTACCATCTAGGCGCGATTGGTCTCGCGCTTTTGGCGCGTCGTTTGAAAAGTAACAGCTGTTACTTTTCAACAGCCTCGCCCGATACGCCGTAAAAACCGGCTGCCAATCCAAACAACGACCGCTCGAGATTCAGCTTCCCCTCCACTGCCCGATCTATCATGGCACGGAAATAGCCGGCAGGCTTC
The DNA here is from genome assembly GCF_025200715.1 of Rhizobium sullae. Taxonomy (NCBI): domain Bacteria; kingdom Pseudomonadati; phylum Pseudomonadota; class Alphaproteobacteria; order Hyphomicrobiales; family Rhizobiaceae; genus Rhizobium; species Rhizobium sullae. The sequence goes on along the minus strand of NZ_CP104146.1, from coordinate 3,644 downwards.
GATATCTGCTCTGGATCACGGATCGATTTTTCCAGAACCGTCGCCAAGATCGCGCTTGCGCCGTATAGACCTACCTTTGACCGCCCATCTGCCCATCCAGCCTCGGAGAGACCGATCATTCGCCGCAACATCTCCCCGGACTGACCCAAGGCCGACCAGTTTTCAAAACGCATACCAATCATGCCCTGTGCTTCACGGCAGGCCACCTGCAAAAGTCCGATGGACACAGAAGCCAGCATCTCGCCCTGCACTGTATCACTGTCGCGTTGCTCCCCAGGCTCCAAGCGTACTTGCCTAGCTCCGTTGTCCGACCCAGGCTTTATTTCGAAAGCCTTTTCGGCAGCAGAGCTGCCGCTATTGTTTTGATGTTCCCGCTCGTTAGAGCGGGTCCGGTTGTTATTACAAGAATATGTCGATTCATGGGTTGTAGTAGTATTAGGCGTGACACTCATGTCACCCTCGCATGACAGATTATGCTCGAACCGATCAGTAGTTGTCTCCACTACGATCTCGGCGTGCAGCACCCTAAACTCTTCCGCGCGCAGCTCCAGATCTACGCCTGATGTCTGCAACAGAGCTGCCCGGCCTCTCCATTCTGCACTGTTCTCTGGAAAGGCGCGCCCCAGATCTTCGATCGCGCGGGAAAGACGAGAGATGTCCCTTTTCGCTGCAAGTTCTCGGTTTAGTTTGAGCTGGTACTGGTCGACGGCCGCCTTGATCTCCGCCGCTCGGACCCGAGCAGGCGTGAAATCGATGCCGTAGCCAACGGACATGTCACCATGATTGTCGCGGTACACAAACCGCCGGCCCGTCGCACTGTCGCGATAGGCAGCAATACCAACTTCAACCAGGCGCCGAATGCAACGAATTACCGTTCGCTCAGATCGCATGGTGTATTCCGCAAGCTTTGCATTCGAGATCGCAACGATCGGACGTCCTGCGCCTTTCCAATCATCCGCACGCGATAGGCCAAGGAGGATATCCATGACATGGTAGGCTGTTCCATCAATGCCGAGGACAGGTGCGGCCCGTTTTAACAGCAGGGCGATCTCACCTTTTGTAATGTCAGGAACATCATTCGCCATGGCAAGCCTTGCGCTGGCAACGATGCCCGGTGTAATGCGTCTGAAAGACGCGACGGACGTAATTTCGGTCATAGCTTTCCCGCTGCGGTCCAAAGAGCCACAGTTCCAAATGTTGTTTTTAGGGAAGCCAAGCAGAAGCAGGACGTAAAAAATCGATCCCTGGAGTTACAGAGACTTGATTAAGCGTCAGGACCGTCCTAGAATCAGAATGCTAGAGCTGATGTCGGCGGTTCGAATTCGTTCCGTTGGCTAATGAATCAAGGGTCTGTCGATTGGCGTCGACGGCCCTTTTTTCGCTTGCATCATTTCATTGCTGGTCTCCCTCTCGCTGCGTCGACTGAAATTCCTCGACTAGTTCTGGCAGTCTCTGAACAAGCCAAGCCGACAGCCCTGGAATCCGATTGTCCGGAATAGAAAATTTGGTCGCAGTGTCGGATCGTCTCGCAACGATCACGTGACCGCCCGCTACCTCAATCTCCGTTACATCTGGTTCTCGTTTTACTGGTTGATCCAGGGCGGCGAATACCAACCCGAACCGCTGGTCGCTATCGCTGCCAGCCCACTCGGAAGAGCTAACAACGGCATCAACGGCTTCGCTTTGCTCGCGGGAAAGCCGGCCATCTTTTATGAAGGAGCCCAGTTTCTCCCATTTCGGACGACCGATTGCAGATGCAGGGCCAATTAAACGAACAAGATCAGCGGGCAACAACGACGCGGTGTTCGTGAGGATCGAGATGTAGGCTAGTCGTTGGCCTTCCTTGCGCCCGAGAGCATCTGAAATTACCTCCCGCGAGTAACCCCGTGCCTTAAGCGCCAGCGCAAAGAGAGCTTGCTCGATAAAGGACAGGTTCAGGCGTTCGGAATTCTCGATCCCTTGCGATATGACGAGCTCTTCGTCTGACAGCGCGCGAACGATCGCTTTCACCGGACGCTTTAGAATCTGGCATGCTCGAAGCCGTCTATGCCCGTAGGCGGCCTGGTAGTGTCCCGGCCTGTCGGCAAGGGGGCGCACCAGAATCGGCAGTTTCTGACCAGCTTCCTTTATGCCCTCGACGAAAGCCTGAAAGCTTCGGTCACCTTCAATGTCCAAGCGGTCGTTGACGAATGATGGGATCACGCGCTCCGGATCGAGCTCGACGATCGACTCTGACGTAGTCAGCTGATCGTGAAGCCGCTTATTCTCTTCTTCAATCGACACGAAAGCACGGTCCATCGACTTCACAGCGGCCGATCCTACGCGGCGTCTGTCTGTGTCCTCTACCGAAGCCGTCGTCGGCTTCGCAAGATCTTCCGGGTTCACACCGGCGAAGAGGCTTTTCATTCGTTGGTTTCGTTCGCGAGGATTCGTCATCATCTCCCCCAAACCTGCTTAATGTGGTGAAAGATTTCGGCGTTGACCGCATCAACAGATTCCAGGGCCCGATTGAGCGTGTCCCGTCCAACGCTTCCACGTGACATTTCATAGAGGCTTTTCTTCTCCAGGCCCGCGCTGGCGATTGCTGTAGTCTCGACTACAGCGGGCGCAAGCACGTCATCCTTGAACAACGATCTGAGAAGAGTAACAACGTTGATTTGCGGACTGTCGTTAGGGTTGTGCCGGGTCAGCACGTAGCGGATGAAATCATGGCTGAGGACACCGCCCCGCTCCTCGATGACATGCATCAAGTCGCTCATCATAGCGAGGAACTGGTTCATGCTCGCCACATCGATCATAGCAGGATGAATTGTAATCAGGAGGGCGGTGGCTGCACACAGGGCGCCAAGGGTTAGATAGCCAAGCTGTGGCGGGGCATCGATCAAAACCACATCGTAGTTTTCTTCCACCTCTCCAATGACTGCGCTTAAGCGCCTGAAAAAGATCCCGTCACCCCGACCGTGTCCATCGGCGATGGCCTGGGGTGTCTCATGTTCGTACTCCATGAGCTCAAGATTAGCCGGGATGAGATCGATCCCATCGAAATAGGTCTTTCGGATGACCTCCTGGATAGGTCGCCGATGCTGGTCGTAACGAATGGCCGCATAAACAGTCTCATTCTCATCGACATCGAATTCAGGCTGATATCCGAACATCGCCGAGAGCGAGGCCTGTGGGTCAAGATCAATTGCGAGGACCCTCAATCCCTGAATGGCAAGATAGTGCGCTAAATGCACGGTCGTCGTGGTTTTCGCCGAACCGCCTTTGAAGTTTGCGACAGCGATAACCTGCAGTTTGTCTCCTTCGCGACGGCGCGGTAGAAAATCCAGTGCTTCCGCCGGACGCCGGCGTGCGAGATGCGCGCGAATCTGGTTAATCTGTGGGAGTGTGTAGATCCGCCGTCCATTCTCCAGCCGATCGGGGATCGCACTTTCGCCATCCAACGACATCTGCCGCAATGTGGATTCAGCAATGCCGAGGAGGGAGGCAACATCGCGAGACGTGTAGGTCTTCAGCGTCTTTGCGGCCTCCGGCTCATAGAGACGTTCGCGAATCGATTGCAGTTGCGCAGAAAGCAACTGAGATTGCCTACTGATTTTGTCGGCAGATGATTCAGCTGCGTTCGTTTCGATTTTCGTCTTCAT